>NZ_JBHSRW010000276.1:0-2749 GCF_042659205.1 Leucobacter soli | reverse complement strand
CGATCGCCCCGCGGCCCGTGCGGGCCGCGCGCGTCATCCCGTTCCGCTGCGCGTTCACCCCTCCAGTCTACGCACCCCGCGGGAACCGCCCCGGGGAGATAGGATTGATCCTTGTGTCAGTGAGCGAAGAGAACGCATCGGCCGCGCCGAACCCGATCACCCCGGAGGCGGTGAACGCTGCCGTGGAGGCCGCGCTCGCCGCCGCCGCCGCCGCGTCCACGACGGCCGAGCTGAAGCAGGCCCGCGGCGAGCATGTCGGCGACGGCTCGACGATCGCGCGCCTGAACGCACGGATGCGCGAGGTCCCCAAGGAGCTGAAGGCCGAGACCGGCAAGCTCATGGGGCAGGCGCGCGGCCGCCTCGAGGGGGCGTTCAAGGGCCGTGAGGCGGAGCTCGCCGTTCAGGAGGCGGCGGAACGACTCGTCGCCGAGACCGTCGACGTGACCGAGGCCCCGGTGCGCCGAACCGGCGGCAGCCGGCATCCGCTCGCCCAACTGCAGGACGAGGTCTCCGACGTCTTCGTCGGCATGGGCTGGGAGGTGGCCGAGGGCCCCGAGATCGAGCACGAATGGTTCAACTTCGACGCGCTCGGCTTCGATCCCGATCACCCCGCGCGCGCCATGCAGGACACCTTCTTCATCGAACCCGCGGAGCGGCACCTGCTGCTGCGCACCCACACCTCGCCGGTGCAGATCCGCTCGCTGCTCGGCGAGAACCTGACGAACACCCGGTTGCCCGTATACGTGGTCGCCCCGGGCAAGACCTACCGAACCGACGAGCTCGATGCGACCCACACGCCCGTGTTCAGCCAGATCGAGGGGATCGCGATCGACCGCGGCCTGACGATGGCGCACCTGCGCGGCACGCTCGAGCATTTCGCCAGGCAGATGTTCGGGGAGGCGGCCGAGATCCGGCTCCGTCCCAACTTCTTCCCGTTCACCGAGCCCTCGGCCGAGATGGACGTGTGGCAGCCGAACGCCAAGGGCGGCGCGCGCTGGGTGGAGTGGGGAGGATGCGGCATGGTCGACCCGAACGTGCTGCTCGCCGCCGGCATCGATCCCGATGAGTATCAGGGCTTCGCGTTCGGCATGGGGATCGAGCGCACGCTGCAGTTCCGCCACGACATCAACGACATGAGAGACATGGTGGAGGGCGACGTGCGCTTCAACCGTCAGTTCGGAGGCCTGGTCTGATGCGTATCCCACTGAGCTGGCTCGGCGAGCACGTCGAACTGCCGCAGGACGTGACCCCCGAGCAGGTGCACGCCGACCTGGTGCGCGTGGGCTTCGAGGAGGAGTCGATCCGCCGCTTCGAGGCCGACGGCCCGATCGTGGTGGGCGAGGTGCTCTCGCGGGAGCCCGAGCCGCAGTCGAACGGCAAGACCATCAACTGGTGCCAGGTGCGGGTCGCCCCCGAGGGGAGCCGCGCGGCCGACGGCGGCGAGGACGTTCGCGGCATCGTCTGCGGCGCGCACAACTTCGAAACGGGGGACAAGGTCGTGGTGACGCTGCCGGGCGCGGTGCTGCCCGGCGACTTCCGGATCGCCGCGCGCAAGACCTACGGCCACGTGAGCGACGGCATGATCGCCTCGGCGAAGGAACTGGCGCTGGGGGAGGATCACGACGGCATCATCGTGCTCTCGCGGCTCGGCTTCTCGGCCGAGAACGGCACCGAGCCCGAGGTCGGCGCGGATGCGCTCGAGCTTCTCGGCATGCGCGACAGCGCGGTCGAGATCAATGTGACGCCGGATCGCGGCTACGCCTTCTCGATCCGCGGCGTGGCCCGGGAGTACGGGCACGCCACGGGCGCGGCGTTCACCGACCCGGTGCTCGCGCTCGAGAGCGAGCTGGGGCACGGCGCGGGATACCCCGTCACCCTCGACGACCGGGCGCCGATCCGCGGTCGCGAGGGCTGCATCGGCTTCGTCGCGCGCGTGGTGCGCGGGATCGACCCCGCGCGCCCGACCCCGCCGTGGATGGTGGCGCGTCTCACGCTCGCCGGGATCCGATCGATCTCACTGGCCGTCGACATCTCGAACTACGTGATGCTCGAGCTCGGGCAGCCGCTGCACGCCTACGACCTCGCGAAGCTGCAGGGCGGCATCGTCGTGCGTCGCGCGACCGCGGGGGAGACCCTGGTGACGCTCGACGACAAGGAGCGCGCGCTCGACGTCGAGGATCTGCTCATCACCGACGACTCCGGGCCCATCGGTCTGGCCGGCGTCATGGGCGGCGAGGACACCGAGGTGAGCGCCGCCACCACCGACGTGCTGATCGAGGCGGCCGCCTTCGACCCCGTGTCGATCGCGCGCACCTCTCGCCGGCACAAGCTTCCGAGCGAAGCGTCGCGGCGCTACGAGCGCGGCGTCGACCCGCAGGTCGGCGCTGTCGCGGCGCAGCGCATGGTCGACCTGCTGGTCGAGCTCGCGGGCGGCACCGCCGACTCGCTGGGCTGCGAGATCCGTCCGGAGCGCGTGCGCGCCGAGGTGCTGCTGCCGCTCGCACGGGTGAACGGCCTCCTCGGCACCGACTACCGCGACGACGAGATCCGCGGCGCCATCGAGATGATCGGGTGCGAGCTCCAGGATCACGTGCTCGCCGACGGTGCGCCCGCCCTCGTCGTCGTACCGCCGAGCTGGCGCAGCGACCTGTCGCGCCCGGCGGACCTGATCGAGGAGGTCGCCCGCATCGTCGGCTACGAACGCATCCCGTCGGTGCTGCCCGTCGCCCCGGCCGGCCGCGGCCTGACC
>NZ_JBHSRW010000275.1:0-2756 GCF_042659205.1 Leucobacter soli | reverse complement strand
TGCCCGAGGGGTGTTTCCCGTTCTTCACGAGCTTTGCCCCGCATAGCAGACAACGAGTCGTGTTCAGGGTGTTCGGCACAGTTAAGGGTGCCGGGGAATGACGGGCCCTGTTTTACGGCGTGATGATGCGGCTAGACCGGGTTTCCATCCACTCTTTTTGGCCTATAACCCGCTTCCGACGTATCCGACCGCCGTGGCCCGAGCGCGCCCGGACACCCCGCGCCTCCGGCTCCGCAGCTCCGGACTGTACGAGATCGTCGGGGCTGTATGAGATGGATGCACGATTCCCTACCGCGCCGACGATCTCGTACAGTGTCGGTCAACAGGCGAAAAGTACCGCCGCCTTGGCATGCACCCCGTCAGTCCGCCGTCCGTCAGGCGGCCGCCGCAGGCGGCTCGAGCCCGGGGCGCAGCTCGCCGGCCTCGATGCGCACCGGCAACCGGTTCTCCGGCGGCGGGAACGGGCAGGTCGCGCTCGCGGAGTAGGCGCAGGGCAGGTTCGCCGTGCGGTTGAAGTCGATCTCGACCGTTCCGTCCCCGACGGACCGCACCGATACGGCGCGCGTCGAGGGGAAGGTCAGGTCTGCGCCGCTCGCGTCGGCGAAGATCGCGCGCAGGTCGCCGTCGTCGACCGAGCCGAAGAGGGTGAGGCTCAGCGGTTGCCCGTCGATCTCGAACTCCGCCGTTCCGGGGGAGTCGTAGTGCTGGGTCTTGTCGGCTCCGGCCGCCGAGGCGATCTCGACCTCGGCGCGGGGCGCCGGGACGAAGCGGGCGGCGATCACCCAGTGCTCGCTCGGCGGGAAGACGGCGGTGCCCCGGTAGTCGACGCGATCGGGCGATGCCGGATCGCGAGGGCGCAGGATCACGTGACCGCTCCGGGCGGCGAGCTCGATCCGCCGCTCGCCCCAGTCGAGCACGAGCCCCGAGAGCCCCGTGAGTGGGCCGAGCCGGATCGTCCCCTCGAGCAGTCGACCGTCGCGCGTCACCCCCTCCGCCGCAGAGAGCGTCGCGGTCACGAGACCTTGCGCGTCGGCGCTCCATGACCCTGGCACCGCATCGAACGTCTGCGGTTCGTCGGTCAGCCAGTGCAACGCGACCGCGCTCAACGGGCCGAAGGGCGCGGTGCGACCCGCCTCGACCTCGGCATGCCAGGCGGCGTGCGCGGCCGCGAACTCCTCGGGTGTCGTCTCGCTCATGCTGCTCCTCACCTCACACCGCCTCAACGTCGCCGGGCGGGATGATGTTCCCATTCGAGCACATGCGGGCCGATCCCTGCAGTGATCGCGTCACCCCGGGTAATGGAGGCCGGATCCTGCTCGGCATGTTCCCAGAAGCTCTGGGCGAACATTTCGCATATTCATGCCCTGATCTGCGGTTTCCGCTTACTCAGCCAAGCCTAACCTTGCTTGCGGATCCTGCTGCGGAGCGTACAGTGGGGATTACGAAGGGCGTGGATCCGAGGCCACGCGAACGAAGAGAAGGAGAATTCGTATGACGACTCCGCAGGTTCAGGTTCCGGCGGCGCAGGGCGATCTCGCTCGCCCGAGCGGCGTGGCCCAGTATCTCACCCCGGTGGTGCAGGATCTGGTCGCTCTCGCGGTGAACGGCAAGCAGGCGCACTGGCACGTGCGCGGGCAGAACTTCGTCGGCGTGCACGAGTTCCTCGACGAGGTCGTCGCGCACGCGCAGGCGGGTTCTGACGAGGTCGCGGAGCGGATCGTCGCGCTCGGCCTCCCCGTCGATGCGCGCATCGGCACGGTCGCGGCGCGCGCGACTACGCCCGAGCTCAGCCCGGGCTTCCAGCAGTCGACCGTCACCGTGCGCGAGGTCGTCGCGCAGCTCGACGCCGTGCTCGGCACGATCTACGCGGCGATCAAGGGACTGGACGACATCGATCTGGTGAGCCAGGACATCGTGATCGGGATCGCCGAGCAGCTCGATAAGGATCGCTGGTTCCTCTACTCGCACTTCGCCGAGTAGAGCGAGCAGACACGGATCGCTGCGGGGCCGGTGCCTTCGGGCATCGGCCCCGCGGCATTTCGTCTACGCTGGGGCGTATGGCTGATTCTTCATTTGATGTTGTGAGCAAGCTCGACTCGATGGAGGTCGAGAACGCGGTGAACCAGGCCCGCAAGGAGGTCGAGCAGCGCTACGACTTCAAGGGCGTCGGTGCGGAGGTGACCCTGAAGGACCAGGTGATCCTGATCCGGGCGAACACGGAGGAGCGGGCGCTCGCCGTGCTCGATGTGCTGCAGTCGAAGTTCATCAAGCGCGGGCTCTCGCTCAAGGCGCTCGACAGCGGCGAGCCGTTCGCCAGCGGCAAGGAGTACCGCATCGAGTCGAAGCTCAAGGAGGGCATCGACCAGGCCACCGCGAAGACGCTGAACAAGCTGATCCGCGACGAGGGCCCGAAGGGCGTGAAGAGCCAGATCCAGGGCGACGAGCTACGCGTCAGCTCGAAGAGCCGGGACGACCTGCAGGCCACGATCGCGCTGCTCAAGGATGCGGACGTCGATACCGCACTGCAGTTCGTGAACTTCCGCTAACGGCCGGCGGTTCAGGAGACGCATCGATGATCGGCGAGAACCTGCTCGGACCCGAGCCCACGCTGCTGCCCGAGGAACCGGAGGTCGCGGCCGCGCTCGCCGCGGGGGAGGCGCCCGACGTAGTCGCGCGTGCGCACCCCGATTCCCCGCGAGCCTGGGCGGAGCTCGCCGACCTGGCGGATGCCGAGGGCCGCGAGCTCGATGCCTACG
>NZ_JBHSRW010000274.1:0-2773 GCF_042659205.1 Leucobacter soli | reverse complement strand
CCCTGCGAGCGGCGATCGCCGAATGGTTCCGCCGCCGCCGCGGGGTGGACGTCGCACCGAACGCCGTGCTGCCGACGATCGGCTCGAAGGAGCTCGTGGCGCTCATGCCGTTCCTGCTGGGCATCTCGGCGGGCGAGGCGGTCGTGTTCCCGCGCGTCGCCTACCCCTCCTACGAGATGGGGGCGGCGCTCGTCGGCGCGGAAGCCGTGGCCGCGGACGATCCGGCGGACTGGCCCGCGCACACCCGCCTGGTCTGGATCAATTCGCCGGGAAACCCCGACGGCCGCGTGCTCGGCGTCGACGAACTGCGCGCCGCGGTCACCCGCGCGCGCGAGCTCGGAGCCGTGATCGTCGGAGACGAATGCTATGCGGAGTTCGGATGGGCGGCGCCGTGGGACGCCGAGCCCATTCCGTCGATCCTCGACCCGCGCGTCGTCGGCGACGACCACTCCGGCGTGCTCGCCGCGTACTCCCTGAGCAAGCAGTCCAACCTCGCCGGCTACCGGGCGGCGTTCGCGGCGGGGGATCCGGCACTCATCGCGTCGCTGATCACCGTGCGCAAGCACTCCGGGCTCATGCAGCCGGCTCCCGTGCAGGAGGCTATGGTGGCGGCGCTGCAGGACGAGGCGCACGTCGAGGAGCAGCGGGGGCGCTATCTGGCCCGTCGCACCGTGCTCCGGCCGGCGCTCGAGGCGGCCGGCTACCGGATCGATGGCAGCGAGGCCGGGCTGTACCTGTGGGCGACCGCCGGGATCGACGCCTGGGAGAGCGTGGCAGCGCTTGCCGAGCGAGGGATCCTGGTCGGCCCCGGCCACTTCTACGGTGCGCACTCGCCGCAGCACGTCCGGTTCTCGCTCACGGCATCCGATGCGCACATCGCGGCGGCGGCCGAGCGTCTCCGATAGCCGCGGATCCGGTCCCGTCCCGCCTTTCGGCGCGCTCGGCGCCGAATCGAATTTTTCTCGATATCAAGATACTCTGAGGATTCGCGGCCCTGCCGATCCGACCTGCCCGACCCTGAGGCTGGCTAGACTGAAAAGAGTGCGCAATGCCACACCCGGCGCCGAGCACCCGTATCGACCCACGAGGAGACGACGTGACCGACTCGAAGCCGATCGCATCACCCCCCGGCCAGAACGGCACCGCCAAGCTGACGGTGAACGGCCGAGAGGCCGAGTTCCCGGTGCTGAACTCGGCGGACGGCAGCCCGGCCATCGACATCAGCACGTTGACCAGGCAGACGGGGCACACCGCGCTCGACTACGGTTACGTCAACACGGCGTCGACCAAGTCGGCGATCACCTACATCGACGGCGAGGCGGGGATCCTGCGCTATCGCGGCTACCCGATCGAGCAGCTCGCCGCGGGGTCGACCTTCCTCGAGGTCGCCTACCTGCTGATCTACGGCGAGCTCCCGACGGCCGACGAGCTGGCGGCCTTCGACGCCGAGATCCGCAGGCACACGCTGCTGCACGAGGATATGCGCTACTACTTCGAGGGCGTGCCGCACACGGCGCACCCGATGGCGGTGCTCTCCGGCGGTCTGCAGATGCTCTCCACCTACTACGAGAGCTCGCTCGATACCGCGGTGCCCGAGTTCGTCGAGGTCAACACGATCCGCCTGCTTGCGAAGCTCCCCGTGCTCGCGGCCTACGCGCACAAGAAGTCGATCGGCCAGGCGTTCCTCTACCCGAAGAACGAACTCGGCTTCGTCGAGAACTTCTTGCGTCTGAACTTCGGCAACAAGGCCGAGCACTACGACATGAACCCCGTGCTCGTGGAGGCGCTCGACAAGCTGCTGATCCTGCACGCGGATCATGAGCAGAACGCATCGACGTCGACCGTCCGCCTCGTCGGCTCGACCGGGGCGAACATGTTCTCTTCGATCTCGGCCGGCATCAACGCGCTCTCCGGCCCGCTGCACGGCGGTGCGAACGAGGCCGTGCTCGACATGCTCGCGCAGATCCGCGATTCCGGGCAGAGCGTGCAGACCTTCGTGGAGAAGGTCAAGCGCAAGGAGGACGGGGTGAAGCTGATGGGCTTCGGCCACCGCGTCTACAAGAACTACGACCCCCGCGCCCGCATCGTGCGCGAGAGCGCCGACCGCGTGCTCGCCGAGCTCGGCGTCAACGACCCGCTGCTCGCCCTCGCGCAGGAACTGGAGCAGATCGCGCTCGAGGACGACTACTTCAAGGAGCGCAAGCTCTACCCGAACGTCGACTTCTACACGGGCGTCATCTACAAGGCCATGGGGTTCCCGACCCGCATGTTCACGGTGCTCTTCGCGATCGGGCGCCTGCCCGGCTGGATCGCCCAGTGGCGCGAGGCGCGCGAGGACGCCCAGACCAAGATCGGGCGCCCGCAGCAGCTCTACATCGGAGCCACCGAGCGCAAGCTCGAGCGCTAGGTGCAGTTCCTCGTGAGGTTGCTTCGTGAGGTTGTGAACGCGATCTGATGGGGTCAGCCCTCCGAGCCCGGTGCGGGGTCGGACGGAAGCTCTCCGGCGTGCGGCCCGGCTCCGGGCTCCGGTCGGGTTTTCCCGCCGAACGGCCCCCTTGCTGACGAGCGGCGCCTTTCCTGACGAGCGGCCCCGATCCTTTCGGCGAATATGCATGCCGTTCGTCGGGAAGGGGGCCCTTCGTCAGGGCGGCCGAGCGAGATGCAGCGGAAGAGCGTCCCGCAGCAGACCTGCAGCTCATCTGCGGCTGCGCCGCAGCCGTCCCAGCCGCGGCTGCGCCGCAGCCGCCCCCAGTCGGCCGCCGCAGCCGTCCCG
>NZ_JBHSRW010000273.1:0-2789 GCF_042659205.1 Leucobacter soli | reverse complement strand
TCGCGCTCCTGGGCTGCCCGATCCGCGTTCCGAAGGGCCAGCCGGTCGATGTCTCCTCACCCGCCCGTATCGGCCGGCGGTGCGACGATCCTGCTCAGCCTCTTCGAGATGGGCCGTATCTCGTTCGACGTGCGCATCGGCGCCGCGCTGTTCGTCGCCGCCGCGCTCGGCGATGGCGCGAGATCCCGCCGCGAATACCTGGCCGCAGTCGAGGAGCGCGCCGAGCGCGCCGAGCGCACACGGGAGGCCGAGGCGCAGCGCCGGGTCTCGGACGAGCGGTTGAGGATCGCGCGAGAGCTGCACGACACGGTCGCGCATCAGCTCTCGGTGATCAACCTGCACGCCGGCGTGGCGTCGGGGCACATGTCGGCGCATCCCGTCCGTGCGGAGGAGGCGCTCGGCACGATCCGCAGCGCGGCCCGCGAGGCGTTGACCGAGATCGGCGACCTGCTGCGCTACCTGCGAGACGCCGGGAACACGGGTGCGGCGCCGCCTCGGCAGGGCCTCGACGGGCTCGACGCGCTGCTCGGCCGGATGCGCGACGCCGGTCTGGACATCTCGGTGGAGGTGCACGGAAACCTCGATCGGGTCGGCGGCGCCACCGGAAGCGCCGCCTATCGGGTGGTGCAGGAAGCGCTGACGAACGCGCACAAGCACGGCAGCGGCGGGAGCGCGGCCCTGCGGCTCGCGGTCGAGCCCGACGACATCCTGGTGCGCGTTACGAATCTCGTGGCGGATACCGGCATCGCCGGTGATCCGGCGCCGAGCGCCTGGCTCGGCCTGACCGGCATCCGCGAACGAGTCGCCGTGCTGCAGGGCACGGTCTCGGCCGGTCGTTCCGGCTCCGAGTACGTGCTCGAAGTGCACCTGCCGATCCGGCAGGCCGCGGAGGAGGAATGATCGCCCCATGACCACGGTCCTCATCGTCGACGACCAGGCGCTCATCCGGCAGGCCGTCTCCGACATCCTCGCCACCCACGAGGGGATATCCGTGGTCGGTCAGGCCGCCGACGGGGCCGCGGCGATCGAGCTCGCCGCGAGGCTGCGACCAGACATCGTGCTGATGGACATCCGTATGCCCGGGATCGACGGGATCCGCGCCACTGCGGAGATATGCGCCGATCCGGAGCTGACGGGCACACGGGTCCTCGTGCTGACCACCTTCGAGGAGGACGACGTCGTCGTCGCGGCGCTGCGGGCGGGCGCGAGCGGGTTCATCGGCAAGGGCGCCGAACCCGAGGAGATCGCGCGCGCCGTCCAGGCCGTGCACGCGGGGGAGGCGCTGCTCTCGCCGATGGCGACCCGCGGGCTCATCACCCGCTACGTGCTCGCCGAGGATCTCTTCATCTCGCCGCACACGGCCAAGACGCACGTCAACCGGATCATGGGCAAGACGCACGCGCACGATCGCGCCCAGCTCGTGATCCTCGCCTACGAGTGCGGGCTGCTCGCTCCGGGCGAGTGAACGAAACTCGAACACCCCCGGGGTGAGGCGGTCCGCATCCGCCGCGAGCAGGTAGCGTTGGAGGGTGATCCCGATCCTGCTCGCCGCAGCGCCCTCGCCCTTCGAGGCGCTGGGAGAGGCGGTATCGCTCGACCCCAAGCAGTTCTGGGGCATTCCCGTCGCGCTCATCGGCGCCGTGTTCCTCGCGTTCGGTGCGCAGTACCAGTCGCGCGGGCTCAACAAGGTCGAGCGGATCGTGGGGCTGAGCGCCGGTTCCGGGCTGTCGCTCCGGCACGTCCTCAACATGCTCCGCCGCCCGTCCTGGGTCATCGGCACGCTGATGCTCGGCCTCGCCGTCGTGTTCCAGCTCGGCTCGCTCGCGCTCTCGCCGCTGATCGTGGTGCAACCGATCGGCGTGGTGGGGCTCGTGATCACCTCGGTCCTGAACTCCAGGCTCAGCGGGGTGCGGCTCGGGAAACGGGCGAAGACCTCGATCGCGATGTGCGTCGCCGGCATCGTCGTGTTCGTCACGATCGCGGCGTTCACCGCGGCCGACCGCCCGGTGACCGACCAGAAGCTCCTGACGATCCTGATCCTCTTCGGCGCGGTCTTCGCCGCCGCGATCGTCACCTTCCTGCTCGTGCGGCACCGGGCCATCGCCCTCATCTACATCGTCGGCGCCGGTGTGCTCTACGGCTTCGTCGCGACGTTCGCGAAGGCCGTGATCGGGCGTCTGCAGCAGGGCGAGTTCGAATGGCTCACCTGGGCCTGCGTCGCGGCTCTGCTGCTCGGCGCACTGGTCGGCATGGTGTTCGTGCAGAACGCGTACTCCTCGGGCCCTCCCGATCTGGTCGTCGCAGGGCTCACCGTGATCGACCCCCTCATCGCGGTACTGATCGGCATCGTCGTGCTGCACGAGGCCGCCGGGGCGCCGGTCTGGGCCGTCGTCAGCTTCATCGTTTCCGGCGCGATCGCCGTGGTCGGCGTGATCGGGCTGGCACGATTCCATCCGCAGACCGGCCAGTCCGTGCTCGACGGCGATCCGGACGCGGGCAAAGCACCGACGGTCGCCTGAGCTATCGGCCCGGCACGTTCCTGCCCGGCCGATAGGCCGAGACGGTCGGATCCCCGGCGATCCAGAACCGCCAGGGGAACGCCGGGCCGCCGAACTCGCCGCTGACGCCGACGCGCGGCCCGTGCGCGACGCTCGGGCTGGGAACGGCGGTCGGTGCATCGTTCGCCCCGGCGACGAACTCGAACGGTGCGGCGAAGAGATCGAGTCCGTCGTGCTCCGGACGGGTGATGCCGAGCGCGGTCGCAAGGTTCCCGGGTCCGCGGGCCAGCG
>NZ_JBHSRW010000272.1:0-2812 GCF_042659205.1 Leucobacter soli | reverse complement strand
AGCGGGCGGAGCGGGTCGGGACGAGTTGGAAGCGCAGCGCGGTCTGGCCGATCGTGATGACGGTGCCGGGGGCGAGCGCGGCCTCCCGGAAGCGCTGGCCGTCGATCTTGGAGCCGTTGGTCGAGCCGAGATCCCGCGCGATGCCGGCGGTACCGTCCCAGATCAGCTGCAGGTGCTGCCGCGAGGCGGCCGTGTCGGTGAGCCGGATGTCGGCATCGCTGCCCCGCCCCACCGTCGTCGTGCCGCGGCGCAACGGATGCTGCGCCCCGTCGACCTCGATCACGGCGCTCCACGCGACGCCGCCCTCGACCTGGGAGGCGTCGATCTCGAGCACCCCGGTGTGGAGCGCCTCATCGATGCGGAGCTCCACGTCGGCCTCGCCGAGCAGCTGGTACCCCTGCCGGCCGACGTGCTTGTTCACGACGCCGATGAGCTCGCGCTCGAGGCTCGGGCCCATGCCGAGCAGGCGCTTGCCGTCGGTCGCGGAGACGCGGATCACGAAGCGATTCGGGGCGAGCACGCGGTCGCGATCGACGATCACGGAGCCGATGTCGAGCTCGCGCTTGAGACCCGAGGCGATCTCGACCGGCTGCACGCCGGAGCGGAAGGTGCGCGCGAAGGCGCCGTTGACGGCGCGCTCGAGCCCGCGCTCAACGCTGTCGAGTATGCCCATGGCTCCGCCCTCCCTTCCGGGACATGCTACCCGGATCGGCTTGGAGTCCGTGCCGCCGGTGCGCCGGGGCGGCGGAGGAAGAGCACGACGACGACGCACGCGAGCATCGCAGCGGCGGGCAGCAGCATCGACTGGGCCATCGCCGCCGAGAACGTCTCGGCGGCCTGGGGCGGGAGCCCGCCCTCGACCCCCAGCTCGGCGGCGTCCGCCGCTCCGCCGCCGGATCCCGCGAAGTTCGCCTCGAGTCGGGCCTGCATGAACGCCGCCATCGCGGCTGATCCGACGGCCGATCCGACCGTGCGGGTCGTGTTGTAGACGCCCGACCCCGCGCCCGCGTGGTGCATCGGCAGGTTGCGGGTCGCGGTCGTGGCCAGCGGCCCCCACATGCCGGCGTTGCCGACGCCCATCACGAAGAAGGGGAATGCGAAGAGCCAGGTCGGGGTGTCCGTGTTCATGAGCAGCGCGAACCAGCCGAGCGAGACGACGACGAGCAGCAGGCCCGGGACCAGCATGAGGCGGGGATCGATGCGATCGAGCAGGCGACCGGCGAAGGGCGACAGCACGCCTGCGGAGACGGCCAGCGGAACCATCAGCAGCGCCGATTCGGTGGGCGTGAGCCCCCGGCCCAGCTGCAGATAGAACATCATCGGGAGGCCCTGGCTGGTCACGACGAGGCCGACGATGGCGATGGCGATGTTCGAGACCGAGAAGTTGCGGTCGCGGAAGAGCCCGAGCGGCAGCAGGGGTTCGCTCTTCGTGTTCGCCTGCTGCCAGACGAAGACCGCCAGCACGAGCACGCCGACCACGATCAGGCTCCAGACCGAGATGGGCCCCAGGATCGGGCCCCAGTCGTACTTCTCCCCCTCCTGGAGGCCGAAGACGATGAGGAACATGCCGAGGGCGCTCAGCAGCACGCCGAGGGGGTCGAAGCGGTGCGGGTGGGTCTCGAGGCGGGGGACGAGGATCCACGCCAGTACGAAGCCGATCACGCCGACCGGGATGTTCACGAAGAAGATCCACTCCCAGCCGAGACCGTCGACCAGCAGGCCGCCTGCGAGCGGGCCGACGAGCATCGCCACGCCGGAGGTGGCTCCCCACAGCCCCATCGCGGCCCCGCGCTGATCCGGCGGGAAGGTGCGGGTGATCACCGCCATGGTCTGCGGCGTCATCATCGCAGCGCCGAGGCCCTGCACGGCGCGCATGGCGATCAGGGCGTCGAGGCTGGTCGACAGCCCGCAGCCGAGCGAGGAGAGGGTGAAGACCGCGAGGCCGATCAGGTAGATGCTGCGGGGGCCGAAGCGATCGCCCATGCGCCCGGTGATCAGCAGCGGGACGGCGTAGCCGAGCAGATAGGCGCTCGTGACCCAGATGACGTTGTCGAGGTTCGGCGTCGACGGGTCGAGCGCGGCCTTGATCGCCGGGTTCGCGACGGAGACGATCGTCGTGTCGACGAGGATCATGAAGAAGCCGATCACCATCGCCCAGAGCGCCGGCCAGGGGCGGATGGAGGGTCGAGCAGTTCTCGTCATCGTTGCGTTTCGCTTTCTCGGGAGCGCCTCAGCTTATATCCTCCCGGTGCGTCGGACCCCGTAGGCTCGACGGGTATGCCCGAGTACCGTGCGGCGCGCGCGGAGAGACGATGGCGAAGCGCCCGTACGGGGTCGGCGCGCGGAGAGGGAGGCGAAGGGTGACCGGGGTGGTTCGATCGGCGTCTGTTGCGGGGTTCCTGCTGGCGGTCGCGTCGGCGGCGAGCTTCGCGACGTCGGGGATCTTCGCGAGCGCCCTGATGTCGGCCGGGTGGTCGGCCGGGGCGGCGACGACCGCGCGCATCGGCTTCTCGGCGCTCGTGCTGCTGGTGCCGACCCTGCTCATGCTCCGCGGCCGTTGGGCGCTCGTGCGCGCCGCGTGGAGGCCCGTGCTGCTCTTCGGGCTGCTGGGCGTGATCGGCTGCCAGCTCGCCTTCTTCCTCGCGGTGCAGTTCATCCCGCCGAGCCTCGCCCTGCTGATCGAGTTCATGGGGCCCGTGCTGCTGATGCTCTGGTACTGGGCGCGCACCCGGATCGCGCCCTCCTGGCTCACCCTGCTGGGCGCCGCGATCGCGGTCGCGGGGCTCGCCGCGGTCTCGGGCGTGGTGGCGGG
>NZ_JBHSRW010000271.1:0-2817 GCF_042659205.1 Leucobacter soli | reverse complement strand
CGGGCCCCCGGGGGTGGCGGGCGCTGCGAGCAGGATCTCGCGTGCGAAGCGCGGATCGGTGATCGGGCGCAGGATCGCACCCGCCGGGACCGATCCGATGGCGAGGCGCGGGATGAGCGCCACACCGAGGCCGGCGGCGACGAGGCCGAGGGCGACGGCGTAGTCGTCGGTGCGGATCCCGGCGTCGAAGTGCCGGCCCTCGCCGGTGAAGGCATCGACGACCACCTCGTCGAGGGTGTCGCCGGGTGTCGCGCTGAAGACCCACGGGTCCTCGCTCAGATCGAGCAGCGCCTCGGTGGTGAAACTCTGGCGCCCGGCCTCGGGATGGCTCGCGGGCAGCGCGAGCATGAGGGGGTCGGTGAGCAGCGGAGTGGTGTGGACCTCGGTGCGGAACTGCAGCGGGTAGCCGCTGGCGGTGTAGACGAGCGCGGCGTCGACCGTGCGCTGGTTCACGCGGGCGACGAGCGGTGAGATCTCCTCGAGGATCACGTCGAGCTCGATGCCGACTTCGGCGAGGCGCGCGGCGATGCCGGGCAGCAGGCGCGCGGCGGCGGTGGGGAAGGAGCCGAAGCGGAGCCTCGTACGGCCGACCTGCGCGAACTCGCGGACGTCGGCGAGGGCGCGATCGGAGAGCGCGAGGAGCTCGTCGCCGCGCTCGAGCATCAGCGCTCCGGCGGAGGTGAGCGCACTGCCGCGGGCGCTCCGCATGGTGAGTGCGCTGCCCACGAGACGGTCCAGGGCCTTGAGGTGGTAGTCGACGGTCGGCTGGCTCCAGCCGAGCCGTTTGGCCGCCCGGGCGACGGAGCCCTCGGCGGCGACTGCGGCGAGGGCCTGCAACTGTCTCGGGTCGAGCATCTTCGCCTCATTCCATCTGGAGCCCATAGCAAGGAATTCCCATCCTAGTTCCATATGCCATCTGGTGGGTAGGAGGGGTTTCGGGATTCCCCTCGCGAGGGATCCACGGGACGCTAGATGAATGCTCCACGTCGAACGCACAGAGAACGACCAAGACGCCTTCGCGCCGGGACCGCGCGTCGCCGGGCTGCGGGGGCACGCCATCCGCAGCGGCGTGCGGAGCAGCGATTCCGAGACGGACGCGCAGTGCCCGCAGAGCGATGCCCAGTGCCGCACGCCCTACCTCGACGCGGTGGCCGGCCTTGCCGATTCCCATCCACTGCAGATCATGGTGCCCGGGCACGGTGGCACCGCGGACCACGGCGGCCATCACCTGGCCGACGTGTACGGCGAGCGCATGGTGCAGCTCGACGTGCCGCTGATGCTCGAGGGCGTCGACCTCGGAGACGATTCCCCGCTGAACGAGTCGCTCGCCCTCGCCGCCGAGGCGTGGGGCGCCCGCCGGACCTGGTGGCTCACCAACGGTGCATCGCAGGGCAACCGCACCGCGGCATTCGCCGTGCGCGGGCTGGGCGAGCGGGTGCTGATGCAGCGCAGCTCGCACTCGAGCTTCACCGACGGCGTGCTGCTCGCCGGGCTGATCCCGGCCTTCGTGAACCCGAACGTCGACCAGCAACACGGCATCGCGCACGGGCTCACCCCCGAGATGCTCGAGGAGGCGCTGCGCGCCGAGGCCGAGGCCGGCCGGGCCGTGCAGAGCGTCTACGTCGTCTCGCCGAGCTACTTCGGCTCCACCGCCGACGTCGCCGGGCTCTCGCGCGTGGCGCACGCCTACGACGCCGCGCTCATCGTCGACGGCGCCTGGGGCGCGCACTTCGGATTCCACCCGGACCTGCCGGAGTCGCCGGCGCGGCTCGGGGGCGACCTCGTCATCTCGAGCACGCACAAGCTGGCAGGATCCCTCACCCAGTCCGCCATGCTGCACCTCGGCGAGGGGCCCTTCGCGGAACGCCTGGAACCGCTCGTGAAGCGCGCTTACACGATGACCGCCTCGACTTCGGCGAGCTCGATCCTGATGGGGTCTCTGGATGCGGCGCGGCACGCGCTCGTGCACGGCGGCGAGCAGATCTCCGAGTCCGTGAAGATCTCGGAGGAGTTCCGCGAGCGGCTTCGCGCCGACTCCCGCTTCTCCGTGATCAGCGACGGCTTCGACGCGTTCCCCGACATCGTCGCCACCGACCCGTTGCGGGTGCCGATAGACGTCTCCGCGCTCGGCCAGAGCGGCCACTGGGTGCGCGACCGTCTGATCGCCGACCACAACGTCTACTTCGAGATGTCGACCGGGACGAGCATCGTCGCGGTGATCGGCGCGCTCGCCACCCCGGATCTCGAGCGGATCATGGACGCGCTCACGGCGGTCGCCGATCAGGCCGACGCGCTGCGGGCCGCGGGTGGGGTCGCCGATCAGAACGGGTTCCCGCCGCTGCCGGCCGCCGGCGTGCTGCGCATGATCCCGCGCTCGGCCTTCTTCGGCGAGAGCGAGATCGTGCCCGCTTCCGAGGCCGTCGGCCGGGTCTCCTCCGACACGCTCGCCGCCTATCCGCCCGGCATCCCGAACCTCGTCCCCGGTGAGGAGATCACCGAGGAGACGGTCTCGTTCCTGCAGGCCGTCGCAGGATCGCCCACGGGCTACGTGCGCGGCGCGGTGGATCCGCGGGTGGCGCAGTTCCGCGTGGTCCGCGATCCGGTGACGGCTTCGCAGCAGGGCTGACGCCGCCGCCCGCGCCTCGCGTTCGCGTCGGCGATGCGGCTCCGGTCACCGGCCGGTGAACGCGGGGCGGCGCTTCTCCACGAACGCCGCCGTTCCCTCTGCCATGTCCTCCGTGCCGAAGCAGGCGGTGAACTCGATCACGCGAACGCCCTTCGACGTGACGATGAGGCCGCAGTAGAGCAGGCCGATGA
>NZ_JBHSRW010000270.1:0-2842 GCF_042659205.1 Leucobacter soli | reverse complement strand
GATCGCGGAGGGCACGGCGGATCCGGCGGCGTCCGCGCGGCTGGTCGACGAGTTGCGGCGCGTCGCCGAGTTGGTGCCGGGGGCCGAGGTGCGCTTCGTGCCGCGAGTCGAACTCGGGGCGGGAGCCGGTGCCGGCGCGGTCGATGTCACGGGTCTCGTCCTGGCCGGGCTCGGCGCGCAGTCCGTGCTCGATTTTCGTACGCCGTCGGCAGGGGGCTCCGGCGGCGCGGTGATCCTGTTCACCGGCCTCTCGGGGGCGGGGAAGTCGACGCTCGCCCGCGCGCTCGTCGACCGGATAGCCGGAGAGTCGTCTCATCGTGCCGTGCTGCTCGACGGAGACGATCTTCGCAGGGAGCTCGCCTCGGAGCTCACGTTCAGCGCCGAGGACCGGCATCGGAACCTGGAACGCCAGGCATGGGTGGCTGCCAGAGTGGCCGAAGCCGGAGGCATCGCGGTCTGCGCGCCGATCGCCCCGTTCTCCGCGTCGCGGGCGGCCATGCGTGCGAAGGTCGAACCGGCCGCCGAATTCGTGGTGATCCATGTCTCCACGCCGATCTCGGTCGCCGAGCAGCGCGACCGGAAGGGGCTCTACGCCCGGGCTCGGGCGGGCCTCATCCGGGACTTCACGGGGATCGATTCGCCCTACGAAGCGCCCGAGGACGCGGACCTCGCGCTCGACACCTCGGAGCTGAGCGTCGAGGCGTGCACGGAGGCCGTGATCGGGCTTCTGAACGAAAAAGGCTTGCTGAAAATTGGCTGAGAGAATCTGAATCGTGACTTTGCTGTAACCAACAACTGTGCTTACCCTCCTTGGGGCGTCTCGAAACGCCTCTGAAATCGAGAAACAGTCGCGACCCCGCTATGGGAGGCCGGGGTCGCAATCGCTGTTGCAACCCCGAGGAGCGCATGTTTACCCCCAACCGGTACCCCCCTACCCGGCCGACCCCCCAACGACACGAACCCCAGCCCCGCCCGTCCCGCACCCGTAGCCTGCTCGGCATGAGCGTGGCCGCCCTGGTCGCGGTGACCGCTCTGCACTTCGCCCCGGCGACGGCCACCGCCGCCACCGCCGGCACGGAGCTGCTGCCCAACGCGAACTTCTCGAAGGGCACGAGCGGCTGGTCCACCACGAGCTCCAACCAGACGCTCCGCGTCATCAACACGAGCAGCGGCAAAGTGGCTCACCTCAAGGTGAAGAAGTCCGGCAACGCCGTGCTCAACGATGTCCCGAACTCCGTTACCGGCGTCGCCAAGGGCACCTCTTACAAGGTGACCGCCAAGGTGCGCACCACCATCCCGAAGGCGGCCGGCGTCAAGGGCAAGGTGAGCGTGCGCGAGCTCGTGGCCAAGTCCGCCGTGAAGACCACTCAGAAGAGCTTCACGCTCTCGAACAAGAATTGGAGGACCGTGTCGTTCACGGTCACCGCGACCCGCTCCGGGTCCAGCCTCGACGTCCGCACGACGGCGACGAAGCTCCACAAGAGCAAGAACCTGCAGGTCAAGAGCGTCTCGGTGAAGACCGTCGCGTCGACCACGGGCTCGGACAGCTCCGACTCCGCGACCTGCTCCACACGGAGCCTGCCCAAGGGCACCGCGTTCGGCACGAGCATCTCGCCCGGCACCTACGGCACTCACCAGAAGGCCGTCGACCACGTCGACGGGGTCTTCGGCACGACGGTCGACACCATCCGCGTGTTCGACGGCGGCATGGTGTTCCCCTGGAGTCACTCGCGCACCAAGATGATCGCCGGCCGCGACCTCATCATGTCGTTCCGCCCGATGCCGCAGGACGTGCTCGCGGGCAAGTACGACAAGGAGTTCAAGACCTGGTTCCAGCAGGCGCCGAAGAACGTCACGATCTACTGGAGCTACATCCACGAGCCCGAGCCGCTGATCGATCAGGGCAAGTTCACGGCGGCCCAGTACCGCAAGGCCTGGCAGCGGATCGACGCGATCGCGGACTCGGTCTGCCGCAGCAACATGTATCCGACCCTCATCCTGACCGGGTGGACGGCGAGTTCCGGATCCAAGCGGGACTGGCGGGACTACTACCCGGGCTCGAAGGTGATCGAGGTCATGGCGTTCGACCCCTACAACGGGGTGCACGAGCCGGATCGGGACTACTACGCGACACCGGAGAGTCTCTTCGGCTCGGTCCGCGCGGTCGCGAAGGAGGCTGGCAAGCCGTGGGCGATCGCCGAGACCGGCTCGCGGGTGATCCCGAGCGATCAGAGCCCGAAGGGCGAGAAGCGGGCCAAGTGGCTGACGTCGCTCGCGAAGTACAGCCGCGACAACGGCGCCGTCTTCGTGACCTACTTCCACTCCACGCGCGATGGCGAGTGGCGGCTCCTCGACAAGCCCTCCGCCGACGCCTGGAAGGCGGCGATCCTGAGTTCGCCCTGATCCCCTGACGAATCCATCGGTGCATCCGATCCGGCCGCAGCGCTAGGATCGGATGCACCGCGGGGTTCCAGCTCAGGGGGGGAGCGACGACGATGACCACGAATGCATCGGCTCAGCCCGGGATCGATATCCGTCGATACTGGGACATCCTCGTCTCGCGCTGGCGCCTGGTCATCGCCATCGCCCTGCTCGGTCTCCTGGCCGCAGGCGCCTATCTCTTCATCGTCCCGCCCACGTATACCGCCGTCACGACGCTCTCGGTCTATCCGCTGACCACCGAGCGCTATGCGCCCAACCGCAACATCGGCAACCTGGTCGACATGGACGCCGAGGCGGTGATGGCTTCGTCGTTCACCGTCGCCGAGGTCGCCGCCGAGTCGACGGACGGCGGCTGGACCGCCGCCGAGCTGCGCGGCGGCACCACGGCCGTGGCCGGGGC
>NZ_JBHSRW010000269.1:0-2849 GCF_042659205.1 Leucobacter soli | reverse complement strand
GGTCTCGATCTCCTTGGCGTTCTCGAGCAGCTTGGCGGTGACGGCCTCGCGAGCGGACTCGACGCGCAGGTGGGCGAGCGGGGCATCATTCTCTCGGGCGGCGAGAAGCAGCGGCTGGCCATCGCGCGGGCGCTGCTGACGGCGCCGCCGATCCTGCTGCTCGACGAGTCGACCGCGAGCCTCGACGGCGTCAACGAGCGTCTCATGCGCGAGGCCCTCGACTCGGTCGCGACCGGCCGCACGCTGCTGGTGATCGCGCACCGCCTCTCGACCGTCGTGGACAGCGACCGGATCATCGTGCTCGACGAGGGCCGCGTCGTCGGCGAGGGCACGCACGACGAACTCGTCGAGACGGTGCCGCTCTACCGCGAGCTGGCACGGCACCAGCTGCTGGTCGCCGAGAGCTGAGCCGGGGCGCGATCACCCGCGCGACGTGATCCGCTTCACCGGCACCTTGCCGCCGAAGAGCTGGCTCACCGTCACCAGCTCGAAGCCGCGATCCCGCAGACCGGACACCACCGAGTTCGCGACGTTCACGGAGTCGGGATGGATGTCGTGGAACAGGATGATCCCGCCCGGCTTCACGACCGGCACGGAGCGCGCGATCAGCGCCCGTTCGCCAGGGCGCTTCCAGTCCTCGGTGTCGACGCTCCACAGGATCGCCGGCATCCCGACCGCATCGATGATCCCGCTGTTCACCGCGCCGTAGGGCGGGCGGAAGATCCGCACGCGCTTCTTCGAGGCCGACCGGATGGCCGCGGCGGCGTCCCGCACCTGCGCCCTGGCCGCGCCGAGCGAGAGCCCGGTCAGATCCGGGTGGGTCATCGTGTGGCTGCCGATCTCGTGCCCGTCGACGACCGCGCGGCGCACGATCGACCGGCGGGCGGGTACGCGCGACCCGACCATGAACAGGGTGATCCGCGCCTCGCGCTTGCGCATGGTGCTCAGCAGCGCTCCGGTGTACGGGCCCGGCCCGTCGTCGTAGGTCAGCGCGACGCAGGGCAGCAGGCGGCAGTCGAGCTCCACGCTCGAGCGCTTCGCCTTCACGCCGACGAACCGCTTGCCCACCGCCCCGCGCAGCAGCTTTCCGACCTTGCTCGCCCAGCCGTTCGCCGTCTTCTCGTCGATGCGCACCGGTGTCGGCTCGGCCGTGCGCTCGATGCCGAGAGCAGCGAGCTCGGGGGCGACGAGCCCGGCGGGGAGGCGAGCGCTCAGGTCGCCGTCGCTCCGGTTCTTCGCGGCGGCGAGCGCCTGCCTCGCGAGCTTCAGCTGCGCCTTCCCGGGGTCGGCGATCGGGTCCGTTCCGGATCCGCCCGCCCGGCGGATCTGCTTCGCGACCGCGGCCGTCCACAGCTTCTTCGGGGTCGACGACCGCCACAGCGCACCGACCTTGCCGGCGGCTCCGGTCCTGACATCGGCGTAGTAGGTGCGGGTCGCGTCGCGCGTGATCCTCGTCCGTGAGCCGGCGACCGTGCGCATCGCCACCTGGATCACCGAGCCCGACGCCGAGATCACTTCGCAGGTGACTGCCGTGCCCCGGCCCTTCGGCGGGGCCGTGGCCGCGCGACGCATCACCTTCTTGGCCGACCATTTGGTCACCGATCCGGCGACGCAGCCGCGGCTCCCCAGCCCCGCGCCCCTGGGGAAGGCCTGCGGCGAGTAGCTCCGCTTCGTCGAGCGGATCGCCGCGCGCACCTCGCGATTCACGAGCTTGTCGAACTTCGGCACTCCCGGCACGTAGACGAAGCGCGCAGCGAAACGCGCCCGGGTGTTGCGCAGCCGTTCCTTCAGCAGGGCGCTCGAAGCGGAGGAGGTCTTCGCCGCCTGTGTCTTCACCGCCTGGAGCGCCGCCGCGCGCACCGGTGTCGGTGCGGCGATCGCGACTGCCGGTGCTACCTGGGCGGTCGCCGCGGGGGCGGGATAGATCCCTCCCGGAGCGAACGCGAGCGAGATCGCCGTCAACGCGGCGGCGGGTCGCAGAATCGAGTGCGCCATGGGATCCCCCATCCCTGAGCGGACGGCGATGTCCGCGAGTGGAGGCCCAGCATACTCCTCAGGCGATCACCGGCGGGAGGAGGTCACCGTCACCGGAGCAAAGGCGTCACCGGCACAGGTGCGCCGCCGGCGGGAGGGCCGGGCGCCGGCGCTAGGCTGCAGCCGCCGCGCGCGCCTTGTCGAGGTCGATGAAGGTCTCGGTATTGAAGCGGTAGGCCTCGCGCACCTCGTCGACCACCCGCTGGCGCTCGGCGGAGTCGAGACCGGCGCCGACCGCGTCGAGCGCGTCGCGGTACCGCTCCTTGAACTCGCGCAGGTCGCCGAGCTCGGTGAAGTCGTAGAAGGCGACGCCGGCCGCGTCGAACTCGTGCTGCTGCACCATCACGCGGGCGATCATCTGGCCGCCCGAGAGGTCCCCGAGATAGCGGGTGTAGTGGTGAGCGAGCACTCCGGCCTTCCAGCCCTCGGCCGCGACCGCACGGATGCGGTCGGCGTAGGCGGCGACCGCCGGCACGGGGGCGATGCGCTCCCGCCAGTCGGCGCCCATCAGGTGCTCGAGATCGGCCTCGAGCGCCGGGAGGCGGATGAGGGCGGCCGGGTGGAATACCGCGTACGCGGGATCCTCGGCGAACCCGGCGGCGGCCTCCTCGAGCGCCAGATACATGAAGTAGTGCTGCGCCACCATGGCGGCGTAGTCGTCACGGGTTCCACGGCCGTGCATGACGTCTTCCATGAACGTCGCATGCTCGCTCGCTCCGTGATCCCCCCAGGTCGCGCGGCGCAGCTCGCCCGAGAAGGAGCCGTCGTCGGCTGCCTGCGGGTGTCCGCCGCCGTGCGGGTGGCCGCCGCCACCG
>NZ_JBHSRW010000268.1:0-2854 GCF_042659205.1 Leucobacter soli | reverse complement strand
GTCGCACGCGGCGCAGGCGCAGCCAGGAGCGGCTGCCGGCTTCCGGAAGCTCGGACTCGGGGATCGCGTCCACCCGCTCGGCGAGTCGCTGCATGCCGGCGGCCCGCGCCTCGTGGCGGGGCAGGGATCGGCGCAGCGACCAGATCATCGGCACCATGAATCCCATGCGCAGCAGGATCAGGATCGCGACGACGATCAGCGCGGCGACCGCGGTCCGGACGAGACTCAGGTCGCTGCGCCCCACGTCCTCGACAAGCGCGTGCAGTTCGAGGCCCATCATCAGGAACACGCCGTTCTCGAGCACGAACTGCGCGGTGCGCCAGTTCAGCCGCTCGTTCACCCGCGCGGTGGCACTGAACTTCCGTGCGGCGTGATGGCCGGAGTAGAGGCCGGTCACGACCACCGCGAGCACGCCCGATGCGCCCAGGTACTCCGTCGGGACGAACGCGATGAACGGTACGGCGAACGAGATCACCGTGTCGTAGACGGGGTTGGTGAGCTTGGAACGCACCCAGACCGTCACGATGCCGGCCAGCAGCCCGACGAGCACGGCCACGAGCACGGCGAACGCGAAGGTGCCGACCGCCTCCCAGAAGACGAAGCTCCCGGCGATGGCCGCGAGGGCGGTCCGCAGGAGCACGAGCGAGGTCGCGTCGTTGACGAGGCTCTCGCCCTCGAGGATCGTCACGAGCCGCGGAGGCAGGCCGAGCCGTTTGCCTATCGAGGTGGCGGCCACCGCATCCGTCGGTGAGACGACCGCGCCGAGCGCGATGGCGGCGGCGAGGGGGAGCGCGGGCACCAGCCAGTGCAGGATGAATCCGATCACCACCGCCGAGACGATGACGAGCACGACGGAGAGCCCGGCGATCGGTCCGAGATTCCGCCGCAGATCGAGCACAGGGACGTTCACCGCCGCCGAATAGAGCAGCGGGGGCAGCACCGCCACGAGGATGATCTCCGGGTCGACCCGGACGAGCGGGATCCCGGGCAGGTAGCCGATGCCGATGCCGAGTACGACGAGGATCAGCGGCGAAGCGATGCCGATGCGACCGGCGAGGAGTGAAACCGCGACGACTACGACGAGCGCCGCGACCGCGATCAGCGAGAGCTCTTCGATGTGCATGGCACCAGAGTATCGCTGCGCGTGAGCCCGGACTCGCTTGGGCCCGGGCTCGCGTGGGTGGGGGGCTCGTGCGGGTCGGGGCTCGTGCGGGCTGGAGCTCGTGCGAGCCGGGGCGGACGTTGGCGGCGGTGGGCGAGTGGTCGCACGACCGGGCACAGGACTCGAGGCTCGAGTCGGATCGCGGCGCCGCTGGTCTACGGGGTCGCGGGGCCGACGCCCGCGTCGGTGGGGCCGGTAATTCGCAGGAGGGGGAGCCGCGGTTCAGGCCCGCACGAGTTCGACGTCGACGCCCTGGAACGCGCCCCAGGACTCGGCCGGTGCCTGCAGCCGCGCGAGATCGACTTCGGCTCCGGGGAACGGCTCGATCACGAGACGTGTGCGCTTCGCGAGCGGCTTCTTCGTCCACACGCCGACGACGCGCCCGCCTTCGACGACGGTCGCGCGGAACATGCCGTTGCGGCCGGGAACGATCCGCTCGAAATGCGCCGGATCGAGCACTGCGCCCCGCTCCGTGTAGCCGAGCAGGTGCTCGTCGAAGGACGGCAGCAGCAGCGCGTCGGCGGGCGCTGCGCCCCGGGTAGCCGCATCATCCGTCGCTGCACCTGCTATCGCGCCTCCCACAGCGCCGTCGAGCAGTGCCGGATCGGCGATGTGGGCGACCCCCTCGATCTCCACCTCGACGAGTCGCCCGTCGTCGATCGCCGCGGCGATGCCGCGCCGCACCTCGCGCAGGGTCAGCCCCGTCCACCAGGCGAGATCCTTCGCCTGTACCGGGCCGCGGCCGCGTGCGAAGCGGGCGGCGAGCTCCGCGAGCGCCTCCTCGCCCTCCAGTTTGCGCGGATTCGTGATCCACTCCTCGGCGAGGACCAGCCGTGGTTCCGGTGCGCGCTCCCGGCCGGTGCCGGCGGGGTCGTCAGCGTCAGCGTAAGCGTAAGCGTAAGCGTCAGCGTGAGCGTCACCGCTGGCGGCGGCGCGCTCGCCCGGTGTGCCGTTCACGGGGCCCGGCACGGTGATCCCGTTCTGGCACAGCCACCAGACGACGTGGTAGCGCCACGGTCCGACCCCCTGCTCCGAGGTGCCGATGCCGGCCTCCGTCCAGGCCTGGCCGAGCTCGTCGCGGCTGAGCGAGCGACCGCCGGTGAGCCTCTCGACGGCGATGTCGACCATCCGCGCGAGCGAGGCGTCGTCGAGGCCGATGAACGCCCGACGCTTCGGCGCGCCCGGCAGGGTGCGGTGGTTGGTCGCGGCCTGCATCCAGCCGAGATCCTCGGCGGCGAGCACGTGGATCGTGCCGCGCATCGGCCACGAGCGCACGAGCGCACCCGAGTCGAACGCGGCGAGCACGTCCGCATCGACCGTGCCCGTCGCCCGAACGCCGAGCGCCCAGCGCGACGCGTTCCAGTCCTGGCCCTGCAGCGCCAGGAGACGCTCGGCGACCGCGCGCAGCCGATCCTGCGCGGAACCGCGCGGTCCGCCGGGTCCGGTCGCTCCATCGACTCCGCTCGTATTGCTCGCTCCGCCCGGATCACTCGGTCGGCCCGGCTCACTCTGCTCGCTCGCGGGCGTGGGCCAGAGGCCGAGCGCGCGCATCCGCCAATCGATCAGATCCTGCGTGCTCGCGCCCCTGCTTGCCATGGGCCGAGTCTACGCGCCGCCACTGACGTTGATACTGATAAGTACCTCGTTCGGGTCTGACTCAGCCACTGACTGGCTTCGTGCCTTTGCAATGAT
>NZ_JBHSRW010000267.1:0-2876 GCF_042659205.1 Leucobacter soli | reverse complement strand
GACGCGTCGGCCTCGGCTGCCCCGGCCGAGGCGCCCAAGGCGTCGCGCGGCCGTTCGCGCCGTGCCGCGAGCACTGCCGCGGAGAAGTCGGAGTCGGCCGCCGGAACCGATGCGAAGGCCGACACCAAGAACGAGGCCGAGAACGAGGCCAAGAACGAGGCCAAGGCCGAGGAGCAGCCCGAGTCCAAGAACGAGGCGAAGACCGGCGACGCGACGGGCGAGGAGGGCGCGCCCGCCGAGGCCGCTCCGAAGAAGCGAAACAGCCGGAACCGGAGCAAGAAGCCGGCGGCCGAGGCCGCGAACGACGGCGAGGCGAAGGCGTCGACCGAGAACGAGGGCGACGAGAAGGAGTCGGGCCGCAACGGCTCCGAGAACCGCAACGGCGCCGACAAGCAGGGGCGCGGCGGTGACGCCCAGCAGCGGTCCAGCCGCACCCGTCAGCGCGAGCGCAAGCGCCGCGGTCAGGGCGACGACCTCGAGCCCGAGATCACCGAGGACGACGTGCTGCTGCCCATCGCCGGCATCCTCGACGTGCTCGACAACTACGCGTTCGTGCGCACCAGCGGCTACCTGCCCGGCACGAACGACGTCTACGTCTCGCTCGGCCAGGTCAAGAAGTACGGCCTGCGCAAGGGCGACTCCGTGGTCGGTGCGATCCGCCAGCCGCGCGAAGGCGAGGGCGGCGGCCGCCAGAAGTACAACGCGATCGTGCGGGTCGACACCATCAACTCCCGCCCGGCGGAGGAGAACCAGGAGCGCGTCGATTTCGCTTCGTTCACGCCGCTGCACCCGTCGGAGCGGCTGCGCCTCGAGACCGAGGGCGGTGGCGCCACCCAGCGCGTCATCGACCTGTTCGCGCCGATCGGCAAGGGCCAGCGCGGCCTCGTCGTCGGCCCGCGCGAGTCGGGCAAGTCGACCGCGCTGCGCCGGATCGCCGCCGCCGTCTCGGCGAACCAGCCCGATGCGCACCTGATGCTGGTGCTGATCGACGAACGTCCCGAAGAGGTCACCGAGCTGCAGCGCACGATCAACGGCGAGGTCATCGCCTCGACCTTCGATCGCACGCCCGAGGACCACGTCACGATCGCCGAGCTGGCCATCGAGCGCGCGAAGCGCCTCGTCGAGCTCGGACATGACGTGGTCGTGCTCCTCGACTCCGTGACCGGCCTCGCCCGGGCCTACAACGCGCACGCACCCGCCGGCGTCCGCGTCCCGGCCGGGCAGCTCGATGCCACGGCGATACATCCGGTGAAGCGGCTGCTCTCGGCGGCGCGCAACATCGAGAACGGCGGCTCGCTGACGATCATCGCGACCGCGTCCGCCCAGCCGGGTTCGACCGTCGACGAGGCACTGCTCGGCGAGCTCGAGGCCGTCGCCAACTCGCAGCTGCGCCTGAGCGGCGAGGCCGCCGATCGCCGGGTCTTCCCCGCGGTCGACCTGCGGGCCTCCGCGACTCGTCGCGAGGAGCTGCTCACCGGCGAGTCCGAGGCCGGAGTGATGAACTCGCTGCGCCGCGCGCTCGCCGGCTCGGACCGCGAGCAGGCGCTCGAGTCCGTGCTGAAGCAGATCGAGGGCACCTCGTCGAACGTCGAGTTCCTGGCGCTGACCCAGCGCTCCCAGGGTTAGCGGTCCAACGCCTTTCTGCGACCGCCACGGACCCTTCCCGTCATCCTGCGACTTCGCGCAGGATGACGGGGGAGCAACACTTTTCGGAGGAACCATGTTCGAACAGGTCGAAGGTCTGATCGCCGAGCACGCGCAGCTCCAGGACGAGCTCGCGGATCCCGCGCTGCACGCGGACGCCTCGCGCGCCAAGCGGGTGAACCGGCGCTACGCCGAGCTCAGCAGGATCAAGGTCGCGTACGAGCACTGGAAGCAGCTCGGCGACGATCTCGAGGCCGCCCGAGAGCTGGCTCGCGAGGACGAGGCGTTCGCCGAGGAGGTCCCGGAACTCGAGGCGCAGCTCGCGGACGCGCAGGAGAAGGTGCGCCGTCTGCTGATCCCGCGCGATCCGGACGACGCCCGCGACGTGATCCTCGAGATCAAGGGCGGCGAGGGCGGTGCCGAATCGGCGCTGTTCGGGGCGGATCTGCTGCGCATGTACCTGCACTACGCGGAGTCCAAGGGCTGGAAGACCGAGATGCTCGAGAAGGACGAGAGCGACCTCGGCGGCTACAAGAACGTGCAGATCGCGATCAAGTCGAACGCCTCCGACCCCTCGCAGGGGGTCTGGGCGCACCTGAAGTTCGAGGGCGGTGTGCACCGCGTGCAGCGCGTGCCCGTCACCGAGTCGCAGGGGCGCATCCACACCTCGACGACGGGTGTGCTCGTCTACCCCGAGGTGGATGAGCCAGAAGAGGTCGAGATCAGTCAGAACGACCTCAAGATCGACGTCTACCGTTCGAGCGGCCCCGGAGGCCAGTCGGTCAACACGACCGACTCGGCGGTGCGCATCACGCACCTGCCGACCGGCATCGTCGTGGCGATGCAGAATGAGAAGTCGCAGCTGCAGAACCGCGAGGCCGCGATGCGCGTGCTGCGGGCCCGGCTGCTCGCGAAGCAGGCGGAGGAGGCCGCCGCCGAGGCCTCGGCGCACCGTTCGAGCCAGATCCGCACGATGGACCGCTCGGAGCGCATCCGCACCTACAACTTCCCCGAGAACCGCATCGCCGACCACCGCACCGGGTACAAGGCCTACAACCTCGACCAGGTGATGAACGGCGCGCTGGGGCCCGTGATCGAGTCCTGCATCGTGATGGACGAGGAGGACCGGCTGAAGGCGCTCGGCCAGTAACCGGGCCCGCGCCGGGCGACGACGGCGGCCGAACGCCGGGCGTGTTCGGCGCCGGCCACGGGGCGCCGCGGCGCCGCGGCGC
>NZ_JBHSRW010000266.1:0-2886 GCF_042659205.1 Leucobacter soli | reverse complement strand
AGCACGGCGGCGAGCGCGTCGATCCCGATCCCTCGCCGTGCCCTCATCGCCTCGCCTCCCGACTCAATCGGCGGCTCGCGCGCCGCAGCCATCCCCCGGCCGTCTCCACGGCGTCGCGATCCGACGTCACGTCCTCCGGCACCAGCGGGATCGGCGACACGAAGGATCCTGGGTACGCGGCCCGCGGCAGGGTCAGCAGGAAGTGCGACCCCTCGCCCAGCCGCGACCAGGCCTCGAGCGTTCCGCCGTGCACCGCGGCATCCTCCTGGGCGATGGCGAGCCCCAGGCCCGTGCCCCCGAGCGTGCGCTTGCGCGACGGATCCGCCCGCCAGAAGCGGTCGAAGACGTGCGCGATGTGCTCGCTGCTCAAGCCCACCCCCCAATCCCGGACGCCGATCGCGACCGCCCCCGCGTTCGAGTCCACCGAGACCACGATCGGACGGCCCTCCCCGTGCTCGATCGCGTTGCCGACCAGGTTCGACACGATGCGGCGGATCCGGCGCGCGTCGACCTCCAGCGGGCTGAAGCCGCCGTCGGTGCAGATCTCGATCGGGCTCCCGGAGAGCGGGCGCAGCCCCTCGACGACGTCGTTCGTGAGTGCGACGAGGTTCGTGGGCTCGGTCTCGATCACCACGCGCCCCGCGTCGTACCGGGAGATCTCCAGCAGATCGGTGAGGAGCGACTCGAAGCGGTCGATCTGGTCACCGAGCACCTCGATCGCGCGCGCCTGGCTCGACTCCGGGTCGTGCTCCTGCGCCTTCAGCACCTCGCTCGCGAGCCGCACCGTCGTCAGCGGCGTGCGCAGCTCGTGCGAGACGTCGGAGACGAAGCGCTGCTGCATCTCGGAGAGCCGATCGAGCTCGTCGATCCGTCGCTGCAGGGTGTCGGCCATGTCGTTGAAGCCCTTCGACAGCTGGTCGAAGTGCTCGTCGTTCTGCAGCGGCATGCGCGCCTCGCGATCGCCGGCGGCCAGGCGCCGACTCGTGTTCGCCGCCACCCGGATCGGCCGGAACACGATGTTCGAGATGACCAGCACGAGCCCGCCGATCAGCAGCATGAGGAACAGCGCGGTGAGCGCGAGCGTGCGGCTGATGAAGCCGAGCGCGCGCTCCGTGTCCGAGAGGTCGTAGCCGATGAAGAGGTCGTAGGTGCCCGCCCCGGCGGGGAAGCTCAGCGTCGAGGCGACGACGATCCCAGGGTTCTCCACGCCCGAGTCGTCCATCAGCCGCACCGCCTGCCAGAACTGCGGCGCCTCGCCCTGCTTCACCGCTTCGGAGAGCTCCGGCGTCACGGCGTCGACCAGCTGCGGCAGCGTCGTCGAGTCGTCGGGCGCATCGGGGGCGGGCGCCTGCCCCGGCTGCCGCCGCACGTAGATCAGCTGGCTCGCCGACGTGTCCTGCACGGTCCGTCGGACCGAGGCGGCGAGCGCCAGCATCGACGCCCGGTTGCTCGCGTCGGAGGCGTCGATCCGCCCCTGCGCGGCGAGCGTCGCCCGGGCGGAGTCCTGCAGCACCTGATCGCGGCGCGCGGAATACAGGTCGTCGCCGACGTTCGTCAGGATGAAAGTGCCCGCGATCAGGATCATCACACCCGTCACGATCCCCGTGATCGTCATGGTGCGGAGCTTGAGGGAGCGCTTCCAGCGCCGGCGGAGCGGGCCGAGCAGCGGTTGGCTGAAGCGGATCCACCTGAGCCGGAGCCGCCGGAGCCGCTGCCGGAACGCCGAGCGTCCGTTCCTGGCGACCACGGGCTAGTCGGTGCTCGGAGCGCCGCCGGGTCGTTGCGCGGCACCTGCCCGATAACCGACGCCGCGCACCGTCGTCACGATGACCGGGTGGTCGGGATCGAGCTCGATCTTGGCCCGCAGGCGCTGCACATGCACGTTGACGAGCCGGGTGTCGGCCTTGTACTGGTAGCCCCAGACCCGCTCGAGCAGGACTTCGCGGGTGAACACCTGCTGCGGCTTCCGGGCGAGGATCACGAGCAGGTCGAACTCGAGGGGGGTGAGCGGGATCACCTGAGTGCCGCGCCGCACCTCGTGCGCCGACACGTCGATGTACAGGTCGCCGATGCGCAGCTCTTCGTTGCTCTCCTGCTGCGGCTCGCGCAGACGCGCGCGCACCCGGGCGATGAGCTCGGCCGGGTTGAAGGGCTTCATCACGTAGTCGTCGGCGCCGGCCTCGAGCCCGGCCACCACATCGGTCGTGTCGGTGCGGGCCGTGAGCATGATGATCGGCACGCCCGACTCGGCACGGATCCGGGTGCACACCTCGATGCCGTCGAGACCGGGGAGCATCAGATCGAGCAGCACCAGGTCGGGTCGCATGTCGCGGAACTGCTCGACGGCCTCCGCGCCGTCCGCCGCATGCTCGGTGAGGAACCCTTCGCCCTGCAGCACGATGCCGAGCATCTCGGCCAGTGCCTTGTCGTCATCGACGACGAGAATCCGCGCGCTCATGCTCTGATAGTAGCCTGTCGCGCCGGGATCGCCGCTGAACCGCGACCGCCGGAGCGGGGCTCAGTAGTGCTCGAAGTAACCAGGTAAAAGATCCCAGGGGTCGCGCCCCAGGTACTCGCAGACCGCGAGGTAGACGCAGCGCCCGACGAAGAGCGTGCGATGCTCGGCGTCGGGGATGTGCAGTCCGCCGGCGCGCTGGATCGGCATCCGGTAGAGGGTGATGGTGCGCGCGCGGCGGTCGATCGCGTAGAAGAGGGGGTGCTCGCTCTCGCCGGTGCCCGTGGAGCGCCCGGTCGGGGCCGGCGGCGCGGTCGCGAAGCCGACACGCACGCCGAGCAGCTGATCCCCGAGACGGCTCTGGATCAGCTCGAGCGCGCCGCGCGCGTCGGTCTCGAAGCGGAGGACGCGGCCGTCGGGATCCGGCAGCG
>NZ_JBHSRW010000265.1:0-2895 GCF_042659205.1 Leucobacter soli | reverse complement strand
GTTCGGCCTGGCGGGTGGGCGTCGGGGTCGCGGCGGGCGCCGAGGCCGGCAAGGTGGCGGCCGCGAGGGCGCGCATCACCTCCGGGTCGTTCAGGTCGATGCCCGCGGCCACGGTGTCCGTATCGGTGTCGGGCTCCGGATCGAGCACCGGCGCGGTCGAGAGGTCGTAGGGGATCGCCAGGACGATCGGGCGCCGGATGCGCCAAGCCGAGGCGACGGCGCGGTCGACCGTCGCCTCGAGATCGTCGGGCGTGAGCGTGATCGTGCGCACGCTCATGGCCGCGGCCATCATCTCCTGGTCGACATCCCAGGGGCGCGTGCCGCTCGTCGGCGCATCCCCGGCCACGAGGATCATCGGGATGCGCGCCTGCGCCGATTCGGCGAGCGCGGTCAGGGCATTGGTGAATCCTGCACCGTACGTCGTCGTCGCGATCGCGAGTTCGCCGGAGACGCGGTGGTAGGCGTCGGCCGAGGCCACGGTGGCGGCCTCGTGCCGCACTGCGGTGTAGGCGATGCCGGCGTCGGCCAGATGCTCGATGAAGTGGGCGTTGCCGTTGCCCATGAGCCCGAAGGCGCGGGTGCTGTGGCGGGCGAGTGCTCGGGCGAGCACCGCCGGGAGCGAGAGGGGGGCGGGTGCGGATGCAATGGCGGGCGAAGACAAGGCGGCCTCCTGAACAGGCGTCAACGGGTGAGGATCCGTGTATGTCTCGCCGAGCCTCGGCAGCAGCGCCCCTTTTTCGGGTGCCTTCCCCGGCCAGACCGTCGCCGGCCGAGCTGGACCGGATCATTCTACAGGCCGAGGCGCTGAGGCACCGAGGCGCTGAGGCACCGACGTGCCGCGGCGCCGTGAGTGTAGCCTGGTGCACACCTGCCACCGAACAGTAAGGAGCCGCCATGAGCGAGCATCAGGTGAAGATGGTCGTCCTCGCGACCGATGATCTCGAGGAGTCGATCAAGTTCTACACGGAGACTCTCGGGTTTCCGTTGAAGTTCCGCGACGGCGATCATTTCGCCGCGCTCGACGGCGGCACGATCACGCTCGCACTCGCCACGCCCCTGGATCACCCGATCCCTGGTCAGGTCGTGGTCGGCATCAAGACCGATGACGTCGACGGCGACGCCGCGGCCGTCGATGAGAACGGCGGCGGGATCGCCCGCGCGCCGTACGACGATGCGCACGAGCGCCGCGCCGTGGTCTACGACAGCCAGGGCAACGGGCTCGTCTTCTACAAGTCGCTGCCTGCGCGCTGATCCTGCGCCGGTCTTCCGAGGCCGGAACAGCCCTGCGGAACGCCGCTCCCGAGCTCCGGGAGTGGCGTTCCGTCGTTTCGTGGACTATCCTCATCCTGTTTGCATATCGATACATGTGTTCAGTATGTGAATTAATCACCTCTGTTCCGACAAAGGAGTCCTCGATCATGAGCACATCCGCACCGACCACCTCGCCGCGCGAACTGCGCCGTGTCGCCGCCGCGACGGTCATCGGCACCACCATCGAGTGGTACGACTTCTTCCTCTACGCCAGCGCCGCAGGCCTCGTCTTCGGCAGGCTCTTCTTCGAGCCGGCCGGCCCGCAGGCCGCGACGATCATCTCCTTCGCCACGGTCGGCGTGAGCTTCCTCTTCCGTCCGCTCGGCGCATTCCTCGCCGGCCACTTCGGCGACAAGCTCGGCCGCAAGGCGATGCTGGTCATCACGCTCATCATGATGGGCATCGCGACGACGCTCATCGGCGTCCTGCCGACCTACGAGCAGGTCGGGATGCTCGCGCCGGTCCTGCTCATGCTGCTGCGCATCCTGCAGGGGCTCTCGACCGGCGGCGAGTGGGGCGGCGCGGTGCTGATGGCCGTCGAGCACGCGCCCGATGACCAGCGCGGCCGCATGGGCGCGTTCCCGCAGATCGGCGTGCCGATCGGCCTGCTCCTCGCTTCGGGCGTGCTCGCGCTCATGACGGGCGTCATCTCTCCCGGCGATCAGTTCCTCGAATGGGGCTGGCGCGTGCCGTTCCTGCTCAGCGTCGTGCTGATCGTGGTCGGCATCGTCGTGCGCCGCGCCGTCGAGGAGAGCCCGGTGTTCACCGAGATCTCCGAGCGCAAGGAGCAGACGAAGATCCCCGTCGTCGAGCTGTTCCGCAGGCATTGGCTGCTCGTGGTGCTCGCGGCGCTCACCTTCGCCGGCAACAACGCGGCCGGGTACATGACCACCGGCGGGTACATCCAGAACTACGCGACAATGCCCATCGAGGACGGCGGCCTCGTCGGGATGGAGCGCACCCCGGTGCTGCTCGCGGTCGCAGGAGCGTCGGTCGTATGGCTCATCATGACCTTCGCCGCGGGCGTGGCCTCCGATCACATCGGTCGCAAGAAGACCTACATCATCGGGTGGATCGCGTTCCTCGCCGTCATCTTCATCCTCTTCCCGCTCGTGAACACCGGCAACGTGTGGCTGCTGTTCATCGGGCTGTCCCTCTTCGCCATCGGCAACGGCTTCACCTACGGTCAGCAGGCCGCGTATTTCGCGGAACTGTTCCCCGCTTCGATCCGCTACTCGGGCGTTTCGATCACCTACGCGATCGGCGCGATCCTGGGCGGCGCGTTCGCTCCGATGATCGCCGCGTGGCTCGTCGCCTCGACGGGCACCGCGACCTCGGTGGCGTTCTACATCGCCGGGGTCATGGTGGTCGCGTTCGCCGCGACCCTGCTGCTGCGCGACCGCACCGGGATCCCGTTGCACCCCGACCACCAGGAGGAGCAGGAGAAGGGCCACTTCGTCTGGGAGAAGGCGGCCTAGGCCCTGCGGGACGCGGCGCCGGAGGCGCGCTCGGCTCCGTCCCGGGCTCGCGCCGGAGGTCAGTGGAAGTCTCGGGCGATGCTCGCCGCCGCCGCGCGCATGCGGG
>NZ_JBHSRW010000264.1:0-2901 GCF_042659205.1 Leucobacter soli | reverse complement strand
GCGCCACCCTGCCCCAGCGCTTCGGCGCGGTGGTCGGCGGCGACGCGTAGCCTCGGCACACCGCCGCGGCGCATGAAGCGGCGGTGCATGCGCCTCGCGCGGCGATGTGAGAGGCTTGAGCGGAGCCCGCGACCGGGCTCCGGGACGATGGTCAAGTACCCCGCCAGGACAAGACTTGCCGCAGGAGGCAGTCGTGCTCGCATGGATCGTACTCATCATCTCGGGCATGTTCGAGGCCGTCTGGGCGACGGCGCTGGGCAAGTCCGAAGGGTTCTCGAAGCTCTGGCCGTCGGTCGTGTTCGTCGGGGGCCTGATCGTGAGCATGGCCGGTCTCGCCTTCGCACTGCGCGAGATCCCCACCGGCACCGGCTACGCGGTCTGGGTCGGGGTCGGCGCCGCGCTGACCGTGATCTACGCGATGGTCACCGGGGACGAGCCGGTCAGCCTGCTCAAGACGCTGCTGATCATCGGGCTCGTCGGCTGCATCGTCGGCCTGAAGCTGGTGAGCGACGCCGAGCACTGAAGTCCCGCACCGAGGCCGAGCGCCGAGGCGGGTTCGTCTCGCCTCGGCGCCGAGACGTCCAGGTCCCGACGAGCACCCGGCCGGTTCAAAACGGCGTAACTTCGAGCCGGCCGAACACCCACTGGGTTCAATGAACTCTCAGCTTTCGGGTAGGATCCTCTGCGGGGGAGTATCCGACAAGTGAGGAATACAGACAGTCATGCAGAAACTGAAGAGGTTCGGGCTCGGTAGCCTGGCCGCCGCCGGCAGCGCCGCGCTCGTGCTGGGCCTGACCAGCGCCCCCGCGATGGCCGCGGGTTCGTTCGACACGACGAAGCCGCAGGTCAAGATCTCGTCGAAGATCACCCTGCCGAAGACGAGCAGCAAGAAGGTGAAATTCACCACCACGATCACCGGCCCCGCCGGAACCCATACCTACCGCTTCTCCGACGCGAGTTTCGCGGGCCCGAAGACGAAACTGATCAGTCGGAACAAGAAGATCAAGAAGAGCTACGTCGAGGACACCTTCAGCGTGTACCCGGACGACTACTCGTCGACGCTGGCTCCGGGAACCTACGGCTTCACCGGGAACATCTACTCGAACATCACGACGCCGGGCAAGTACCGCGTCTATGTTCCGGTGACGCAGAGGGCCGCGGGCACCTACACCGACCTCAAGACCCAGACGGGGACGAAGGACGTCATCCTCCGCGCGAACACGGGCTACTCGAAGTCGCAGACCACGGCGCCGAGCAGCGGCTACCTCGGCCGCACCTGGAACGTGAAGGTGCAGGCCCCGTACTACCAGGTCGGCGCGAAGGTGTCGATCTACGCGAAGCTCAAGGGCAAGAAGAAGTACAAGAAGGTCAGCAGCTGGAAGACCCTGAAGAGCGGCAACCAGTTCCGTTCGAAGGCCACGGTGAAGCTCTCCAAGAAGTACACCAAGAAGGGCACGCGCTACTACGTGAAGGTCAAGTCGGCTCCGTACGCCTCCGGGTACAACGGTCCGGTCTACAAGATCAAGTAACACCCTCTCGCCGCGAGCCACCGGCTCGCGCGACGGCTCCCACGAACGGGGCCGCTGCTTCGGCAGCGGCCCCGTTCGTCGTCCACCCTGGCGTGCACGGCTGCTCGCGGGTATGATCCTGCCTCAAGCAAGTGAACCGTCTATTCGACGATGGTCGGGGGATCAGCATGGGGAACACGAAGAAGCTGGGGGCCGCATCGCTCGCGGCGATCGCGACGATGGCGTTGACGCTCGGCTCGGTCGGGCCGGCGCTGGCTGCGGATGAGGCCGATCTGGGCACGCCGAAGATCTCGGGGCTGGCGACCGTCAAGGTCCCGAAGTCGAGCGGAAAGTCGACCTTCGCCGTCCGCTTCAGCGGAGGATCCTCGACCGCCTACAGCTACCGCGCGACGACGGAGACCGAGCATCTCCATTCGATCCAGAAGATCAACGTGATCCGCACGTTCGCGGAGCCTCCCGCGAAGCTCAAAGCCAATGCGAAGAACACCTTCACTATCAAGACGAACCAGCGGAACAGTCCGGGCAAGTACCGGCTCACCGTGACGGTCTTCCAATCCGTCACCGGGGCGTCCGGGAAGACCGCGAGCACGTCGAAGGTGTACACCGTCCGCGCGAACACGAGCGTCTCGAGAAAGAACACCTCGATCGGCGGTTCGGGGAAGGCGAAGAAGGCGTACACAGCCTACGTCTCAGCGCCGGCGTATCAGGCCGGCGGCAAGGTGACGCTGTACTTCAAGGCGACGGGTGCGAAGAAGTGGAAGAAGGTCGGCACCGGCAAGCTGAAGCACGACCGGTACTGGGGTACCTCGTCGAATGCCAAAGTCAAGATCGGGAAGAAGCACAACGTCGCGGGCAAGGGCGGCAAGCTCTACGCGAAGATCGGCTCGGTGAAGTACGCGTCGAGCTACAAGAGCAAGAGCGTCAAGGTGAAGAAGGTCGGCTGACCAGGGCCTGCGCCGGGCACGCGCTGTCGCGAGCTCCGGGCAGGTGCTGTCGCACAGCCGTGTCGATCCGTGTCGATCCGTGTTCGGTGTGTGTCAGCCGTATTCCGTGCGCGTCTGCCGTTCTCAGTGCGCGCTTGCGTGCCTCAGCCGAGCAGCGGTTCGACTCGCGCGGCGATCGCGGCGTGCAGTTCCTCGATCGGAAGGGCGGCGTCGAGGACGAGGAAGCGCTCGGGCTCCGCGTTCGCGAGTGCGAGGAACCCGTCGCGCACCCGCCGGTGGAACTCGGCCGCTTCGCGCTCCAACCGATCGGCGGCGGCTCCTGCGGCTGACCGGCGCTCGGCGGCGAGCTCGGGACTGACATCGAGCAGCACGGTCAGCGCGGGCCAGAGGCCGCCGCTCGCCCACTCGCTGAGGCCGCGGACTTCGGC
>NZ_JBHSRW010000263.1:0-2912 GCF_042659205.1 Leucobacter soli | reverse complement strand
CTTGAGCCGCCCGGCGAAGGCATCGCGCAGGCGGGTCTCGGCCGCGGGGTCGCCGGCATCCGCGAGGCGCAGCAGCTGCTCGGCCTCGGCGCGGGTATCGGGGTCGGGGTCGATGGCGATCCATGCCCGCACCTGCGCCTCGAGCGCGTCGGTATTGGGGGGACCGTCTGTCATTCCCACAACGTACCACCTCGCCGGATCGGGAGGCCCCCCCCCCCCCCCCCCTGTTGCCGTCGTCCGCCTTCCCGATTGTCGGACCCGCTCGCGTCGCGTCTGGGAGGGCTCCACCGGCCGGCTTCCGGCCCGCCAGTGGGGCGCGGAGGCGTCAGGCGAGCGAGAGGAAGAGCTTCTCCAGCTCTTCGGGGTCGAGCTCGTCGTCGGGGTTGGCGAGGCACTCCCTGAGCGCGGTGGAGACGACCAGGAAGCCGGCGCGATCGATCGCCTTCGACACCGCACTCAGCTGCTGCACCACGTCGCGGCAGTGCGCGTCGCCCTCCACCGCGGTGATCACGGCGGCGAGCTGGCCGTGGGCGCGGCGCAGGCGGTTGACGATCTTGCGCTTGGCTGCGGGATCGTGATCGAGGGCAGTGGGCGCGGCGCCGATCGATTCGCTCATGTCGGGCTCCTTCTGTCGCTTCTTCCACGGTCGGACTTGACATCCATAATACCCCATGGGGTATAGTTCCGAGTAGATCAAAATACCCCATGGGGTATTAACTCCAGTTCTGCTGGATCCCACCTGCCGAGACACGAACACGAGGAGCCGCTCATGTGCCGAGCGACCAGATGCCGCACCTGCAACAAGACCACCTGGGCCGGTTGCGGCCAGCACGTCGCCATGGTGAAGGCGAGCGTGCCGGCCTCCCAGTGGTGCAACGGCAAGCACACCCCGGCCCAGCTCAAGGCCGCCGAAGAGGCGAAGGCCGAGCGCGGCGGCTTCTTCGCCCGCCTGTTCGGCCGCTGAGCAGCTCCCGCATCGCCGAATCGAAACCGATACCCGCGTTCGGGGCCGAGCCCCGTCGACCCGAGAGGACCGAGCACCATGTGCGCACGAATCACCTGCCCCACCTGCGGCAAGCCCACCTGGGCCGGCTGCGGCAATCACATAGAGGAGGCGCTCCGGGGCGTGCCCGAGGACGAGCGCTGCCACTGCGACGCGTAGACACGTACGACCCGAGAGGAACGAAACCATGCTGCTGGAACGCATCTACGACGAGGATCTCGCACAGGCGAGCTATGTGATCGGCTGCCAGGCGAAGGGCCTCGCCCTCGTCGTCGACCCGCGCCGCGACATCCAGGTCTACCTGGATATCGCGGAGAAGAACGGCATGACGATCGCGGGCGTCACCGAGACCCACATCCACGCCGACTACCTCTCGGGTACGCGCGAGCTCGCGGCCCGCACGGGCGCGACGATCTACGTATCGGATGAGGGCGGCCCCGACTGGACGTACTCCGACGCGTTCGACGGCGCCGAATCGGGCAGCGCCGAATCGGGCCCCGCCGTGCGCATGAAGCACGGCCATCGCATCGAGCTCGGCAACATTACGGTCGAGGCGGTGCACACTCCCGGTCACACCCCTGAGCACCTGTCGTTCCTCGTGACCGACGGCGCGCAGGCGAGCGACCCCGGCTTCATGCTCACCGGTGACTTCGTGTTCGTCGGCGATCTCGGCAGGCCCGATCTGCTCGATGAGGCCGCGGGCTTCGTCGATACCCGGTTCAAAGGCGCGAAGGATCTCTTCGCGAGCCTGCGCGACCGGTTCCTGACGCTGCCCGACTACGTGCAGGTGCTGCCCGCGCACGGGTCGGGATCGGCCTGCGGCAAGTCGCTCGGAGCGATCCCTGCCACGACGGTCGGCTACGAGCGCGCCTTCTCGTGGTGGGGCCCCTATCTCGCGAACGACGACGAGCAGGGCTTCGTCGATGAGCTGCTCAGCGGTCAGCCCGATGCCCACGCCTACTTCGGCCGCATGAAGCTGCAGAACAAGGTCGGGCCGGCCGTGCTCGGCGATCACGCCGAGCTCATCGAGTACACGGCCGACGAGTTGCGCGCCGAGCTCGCCCACGACAACGTCGTCTTCGTCGATACCCGCCACCACAGCGAGGTCCACGAGGGCACCGTCGCGCGCTCGCTCAACATTCCGGGCGCCGAGAAGGCCGCGAACTACGGCGGGTGGGTCTACAACCCCGAGGTCGAGCATCGTGCGCTCGTGCTGCTCGCCGCCTCGCGCGAGGAGGCCGAAGAGCTGCGCGACCACCTGATCCGCGTGGGAATCGACACCGTCCGCGGCTACATCGCCTCGCTCGACGGGCTCGAGCTCGTGCGCCCGCAGCTCGTGAACCCCGATGATCTCGACGGCTTCGCGCGCTCGCTGCTGCTCGACGTGCGCAACCGCACCGAGTACGCGGAGGGGCATCTGCCCGGCGCTGAGCAGCTCTCCGGCGGCCGCGTGCTGTGGAACCTCGACCGGCTGCCCGCTCCGGACGCCGGCACGATCGTGAGCTACTGCCAGAGCGGGGTTCGGAACAGCGTGGCTGCGAGTGCGCTGCGCCGCGAGGGCTACGACGTGGCCGAGCTCGACGGCAGCTACCTCGGCTGGGCGTCGCGCCCGGGCAACGCACCCGTGGTCGGCGAGCCCGAGCCCGCCGCGGTCTGAAACCCTGAAAGGATCCGCATGGAACCCGCGATCATCGTCGGGCTGGCGCTCGCCGTGCTCGTCGGCGTCTCCCTGGGCCTGCTGGGCGGGGGCGGATCGATTCTCACCGTGCCGATCCTCACCTATGTCATCGGCATGGACTCGCGCGAGGCGATCGCCGCGTCGCTCTTCATCGTGGGCGCGACGAGCGCGGTGAGCGTGCTCGCCCACGCCCGCGCGGGGCGGGTGCGGTGGCGCACGGGGCTGATCTTC
>NZ_JBHSRW010000262.1:0-2974 GCF_042659205.1 Leucobacter soli | reverse complement strand
GATCGCACCGAGCGCCACGCGCGCCGCGGTCTCGCGCGCACTGGCGCGCTCGAGCACGGGGCGCGCCTCGTCGAAACCGTACTTCTGCATGCCCGTAAGGTCGGCGTGACCGGGACGGGGGCGCGTCAGGGCGGCTCCACGACCGCGGGAGCGCTCCCCGAGCTCGACCGGCTCGGCGCTCATCACCTCGACCCACTTGGGCCATTCGGTGTTGCCCACGCGGATCGCGATCGGCCCCCCGATCGTGCGGCCGTGCACCACCCCGCCCGAGAAGTGCAGCTCGTCCTGCTCGAACTTCATCCGCGAACCCCGGCCGTAACCGAGCTTGCGGCGCGCGAGGTCCTCGCGCACACCCTCCAACGAGACCGGTACGCCCGCGGGCATCCCCTCGAGCACGGCAATGAGTTCTGGGCCGTGGGATTCCCCGGCCGTGAGCCAACGAAGCATAAGGTCTATCCTCCCACATGCTCCGACCTGCTCCGGCGCGGGCGCCGCGCGAGCACCGCTCGCGTATCGGTCCGCGTATCAGGCCGCGACGGCGGCGCGCATGGCGGCCAGCACCTCGGCCTCGCGATCGAGCGGCCGATCGGGATCCCCGCCGACGAAGATCCGGATCTGCAGCAATGCCTGGTGCAGGAGCATCCCGAGCCCGCTGTGAGCCACCCCGCCGGCGGCGCGCCAGCGCTCGGCGAGCGGTGAGGGCCACGGATCGTAGGCCACGTCGAAGAGCGGGACCCGCAGCAGCGCCTCGGGCAGCCGGATCTCGCGCCCGACCGGTCCGGGAAGCGCGGAGACGACCAGGGTCGGAACGCCGTGCCGCGGATCGACCCGCGCCTCGGGCAGTGCGAGGTGCTCCGTGTGCGGGAGCACCGTCCCCGAGACGTGGAGCGCCTCGGGCGATCCCGGCTCGCGCGTCTCGCCGAAGCGGACCACCAGGTCGCTCACCGCCGAGGCGTTGCGCGCAACAACCTCGACGTGCCGTGCCCCGAGTCGGCGCACCGCGAGCACGGCCGAGACCGCCGTCGCGCCGGATCCGAGCACGATCGTGCTCGTGGCGTCGAGATCCGCTTCCCCGATCGCGGCGGCCAGGCCCCCGACGTCGGTGTTGAAACCCGCCCAGCGATCGCCGATCACCCGGAGCAGCGTGTTCACGACGCCGCTCTCCTCGGCCACGGGATCGAGCACCGCGGCAAGCCGACGCGCCTCCTCCTTGAGGGGCATCGTCAGCGAGAGTCCGCGCCATTCCTCGCCGCGCTCGACGAGCCAGCCCTCCAGGCGATCCTCCGCGCACTCGACGGCCTCGTACTCCCAGGGCAGGCCGAGCGCGCCGTAGGCCGCGAGGTGGAGCCGCGGTGAGCGCGAGTGCCCGATCGGCGAGCCGAGCACGGCGAGACGCGCGGGCCCGGGAACGGCGACGTCAGTCACAACGCGTCCCACCCTCGTCCCGGTGCGTCGTGCACCACTCGGCGAGGCGCTGCACGGCGACCTCATGCTCCTCCACGGTGTTCGAGAAGACCGTCTCCCCCGTTTCGAGGTTCACCGGCATGAAGAACAGCCACTCGCCATCGGCGGGGTTCACCGCGGCGTCGATCGCCACGTCTCCCGGCAGGCCGACCGGCCCGATCGGCAGGCCCGGATTCGCGTAGGTGTTGTACTCGTTCGACGCGTCCGCGCGCTCCTCGTCCGTCGTCCAGACCGTGTGGGTGTTGCCGGTGCCGTAGGCCACGGTCGCATCCGACTGCAGATTCATGCCGATATCGAGGCGGTTGAGGAACACCCGCGAGATCTTCGGGAAGTCGTCGAGGTCCGAACCGGCCTCGCGCTGCACGATCGAGGCGAGCGTGAGCACCTCCCAGGCCTCCTTCTTCTTCACGCCGTGCTCGTCGAGCGCCTGGAACATGCGATCCACCATCTTCTGGACCACGGTCTCGGCGGTATCCGTCGGCTCGAAGGTGTAGGTCGCCGGGAAGAGGAAGCCCTCGATCGAGGGGAACTTCTTCGGCACGCCGTAGTCCGAAGGCTTCTTCACCGCCTTCTTGAACTGCTTCATCGAGATCCCGGTGACTTCGGAGACGCGCTCCAGCGCGTCCATCGCGGCCATGCCCTCGGGCACGGTCACGGTCAATTGCACCTCGTTGTCGGGATCCTGCAGCGCGTCGAGTGCGGCCTGCGCGCTCATCCCCTTGCGCAGCGCGAACGAGCCGGGATGGAACTCGACCTGCGGATCCTGCGCGAGCAGCAGCTCGTAGAAGACCTGAGCGGATTTGACCACGCCCGCGTCGGCGAGCGTCGCGGCGATGGCCTCGCCGTACTCCCCCTCGCGGATCGTGACGATCACCTCGCCCTCGCCCCGACCCGTGTAGTCGTCGCTCGTCCAGCCCAGCGCCTGGGAGACGCGGTCGCCGTACTCGGACCAGAGGGCGGTCGCCGCGATGCCGAGGCCGGCGAGCAGCGCGAAGGTGACCCCCAGCGAGATCAGGATGCGGCGCAGACGCACGCGGCGCTTCTGCCGCAGCTCGGCGCGTGTCGGGCCGAGGCTCAGCGGGTCGGTCATTCTGGGGCACCCCCGTCAGGCTCTCCGTCGGTGTCGTGGATCTCCACTACCGTACCGGGTGCGTCTCCGAGCGACCGCTCCGTGTCGAGCGCGTGCTGCAGGATCACCACCGCGGCGGCCTGGTCGATGATCTGCCGCGACTGCTTCGTCCGGCGCCCGGCCTCGCGCAGCTGGCCCTGCGCCGACACCGTCGAGAGGCGCTCGTCGACGAGGCGGACCGGGATCGGCTCGGATCCGGATGCGGGATCCTCACGACGCCCGGCCGCGGTCGCCAGCCGTGCGGCGAACCCGTCGGCGTCCTCGGTCGAGGGCGTGCGGTGCCCGCTCAGGCCGAGTGGCAGCCCGACCACGATCTCGACCGCCTCGGTCTCGATTCCGAGCAGCGCGAGGAGGATCCCCCAGGCCCGTCGGGAGCGCAGC
>NZ_JBHSRW010000261.1:0-2982 GCF_042659205.1 Leucobacter soli | reverse complement strand
GCGCCGATGGCCTACGCGCTCACGCGCCCGCCCGGTCATCACGCGCAGCGCGCCCAGGCGGACGGCTACTGCTTCTTCAACGGGGCGGCGCTCGCGGCCGATGCGGCGCGGCGGGCCGGCATCGAGCGGGTCCTCGTCCTCGACTGGGACGTGCATCACGGCAACGGCACGCAGGACATCTTCTACGAGCGCGACGACGTGCTCACCGCGAGCCTGCACATGGATCACGGCGCGTGGGGCGCCAGCCACCCCCAGACCGGTCGGCTCGAGGAGCGCGGGGAGGGACGCGGGGCGGGCTTCAACCAGAACGTCCCGCTGCCGCTCGGGGCCGGCAACACCGCGTACCTCCGCGCCTTCGACGAGGTCATCGCCCCGCTTGCCGAGCGCTTCCAGCCCGGCATGATCGTCTGCGCGAGCGGGCAGGATGCGAGCGCCTACGACCCGAACGGGCGCCACAACGTCTCCATGCCGGGATTCCGCGGGATGGGCCGCCGGGTGCGGGAACTCGCCGAGCGCCACACGGACGGCCGCGCGATCCTCGTGCAGGAGGGCGGCTACAACCCCTCCTATGCGCCGTACTGCCTGCTCGCGACCGTCGAAGGGCTGCTCGGGCGCGATGAGGAGACGGCCGACCCGCTCGCGTACGTCCCCGACCAGACGCTCGGCCTCGAGGAGCGCTTCGCCGAGCTCGCGGCGGAGCTGAGCGACGAGCGCCTCGCCCGGATCTCGGCGCAGCGTTCCTGAAGTCGCATGGCGACGTTGCCGGGCTCGTGCATTTCTAGCGATCTGCTGTGCAGTTGCTCGAAAGCGGAACGGAATCAGTCGGAAACGCGCCGATTCGGCGCGTAATCGGTATCGTTAGAAGCACTGCGTTTAATGGAGGAAACCACGATGCTCAACGGCAATGTCTCGCACTGGTGGCAGCAGATCGGCGGCGCACCGGATCCGAGGCCGTCGCTGCCCGGAGATCTCACCGCCGACGTCGCGATCGTCGGAGCCGGGTACACCGGACTCTGGACCGCCTACTACCTGAAGCAGGCCAAGCCCGAGCTCCGAGTCGTCATCGTCGAGCAGCACCACGCGGGCTACGGAGCCTCGGGCCGCAACGGCGGCTGGCTGACGAACGCCATCACCGGCGGGCGCGAGCAGTACGTGAAGACGCACGGCCGCGAGGCCGCCGAACGCTTCCAGGCCGAGATGAACGGCACGGTCGACGAGGTGATCCGCGTGGCGCAGGCGGAGGGGATCGACGCCGACATCAAGAAGGGCGGCGAGTTCAACGTCGCCTACACGCCGGCGCAGGAGAAGCGCATCCGCGAGTTCGCCGCGTCCGAGCAGCAGTGGAAGCACACCGACCTGCAGCTGCTCGAGGCCGCGGAGGCCGCGGCGAAGATCAACGTGGCGAACACCCGTGCTGCCGTCTGGCATCCGCACTGCGCCAGGATCCAGCCCGCCAAGCTCGCCGCGGGGCTCGCCGAGGCCTGCGTGCGCTCCGGCGTCGAGATCTACGAAGGCACCCGCGTGGTCGAGATCGCTCCGCACCGCCTCCGCACGACGCACGGCACGGTCTCCGCCGACTACGTGGTGCGCGCCACCGAGGGCTTCACCGCGAACCTGAAGGGTCTGCACCGGCTCTGGCTGCCCATGAACTCGTCGCTGATCGCGACGGAGCCCCTCCCCGCCGCGGTGTGGGACCAACTGCACTGGAACGAGGGCGAGACGCTCGGCGACTTCGCGCACGTGTACATGTACGCGCAGCGCACCGCCGACGACCGCATCGCGATCGGCGGTCGCGGAGTGCCCTACCGCTACGGCTCGAAGACCGATACCGACGGGCAGACGCCGCCCGTCACGGTCGAGACTCTGAGCGAGATCCTGCACCGCTTCTTCCCCGCGACGAAGGGGGCGGCGGTCGACCACGTGTGGTCGGGCGTGCTCGGCGTGCCCCGCGACTGGGCCGCGACCGTCGGCCTCGACCGCGCGACCGGGATCGCCTGGGGCGGCGGCTACGTCGGCACCGGCGTCACTTCGACGAACCTCGCCGGCCGCACCATCTCCGATCTGATCCTCGGCCGCGACAGCGAGCTGGTCACCCTGCCCTGGGTGAACCACCGCGTGCGCAAGTGGGAACCGGAGCCGCTGCGCTGGATCGCGACGAAGGGCCTGTACGCGGCCTACGGGATCGCCGACCGCAGCGAGCTCGCTGGCCGCCGCACGACCTCGCCGATCGCCCACATCGCCGACGTCGTCACCGGTCGGCACTAGGCTCTCCGCCAGGACGCCACGCCTCCGCGACCTACCCGGCGCCCCGCGCCGACCGAACCGCATCGAACAGCACCGTACACAACCGAAGGAAAGCAGGAACCGATATGGCGACACCCACCTCCTCCGCGCACGACACCGCGAACATCGACCTCGGAGCGAAGGCCGAGAAGCCGAACGCGACGATTCCCGGAACGGCCGACGCCGCGGTCACCGTCTGGGAGGACGACCGGATCGACACCGGGCTCTGGGAGTGCACGCCCGGCGCCTTCGCCGCGACCCGCGTCGGCTACACCGAGATCTGCACGATCCTCTCGGGCACCGTGACGCTCGAGGTCGAGGGCGCCGAGCCGGAGCTGTTCGGCCCCGGCGACGTGATGGTGACCCCCTCGGGCTGGGAGGGCACCTGGATCGTGCACGAGCCCCTCCGCAAGCACTACACGATCATCAAGGACTGACAGCCGGTCGGAGCACCGGTGCCGTCACCCGCGTCGGCACCGGCACCCGCATCGGCGACTGCGCGAAGGAGCGATCATGAGCGAGCACACCGGAGCCGATCTCGCCGTCATCGGCGCGCGACTGCGCACGAATACCGCGGATCACGTCGGGGCCACAGCGCTGCTGGTCAGGGACGGCCGGATCGCGTCGCTCGGCGGCGACGCGGCGATACGCGCCGAAGCCGAGGCCGCCGGCATCCCCGTCCGCGACCTGGCCGGGGCG
>NZ_JBHSRW010000260.1:0-2985 GCF_042659205.1 Leucobacter soli | reverse complement strand
GGCAGCACGCCCAGGCCGCCGCGGCGGGCGATGGTCGCGGCGAGGCGCGGCCCGGTGACGGCGTTCATGTTCGCCGCCACCAGCGGGATCGTCGCCGGCGTGCCGTCCCCGGGCGAGAGGTCGACCTCGAGCCGGCTCGTCACCGCCGAACGGCGGGGCACGAGGAAGACGTCGGAGTAGGTCAGATCGACGGTGGGCTGAGAGCCGATGAACTGCATGCCCCCAGCCTAGGATGTCGCAGCGGCGGAGAACCCGCACAGCCGGCCACGAGTCCTGTGTTACGTCGCGTCACAGAGCCATGCCATACACTGCGAGCAGGTCCCCCGAGAGTTTTCGAGCGCATCGTCTGGAGCTGATGGCATGACCGAGCTGACCGACATCGTCGGCAGTCGAGAGATCGTCGTGGTCGCTAACCGACTGCCGGTGGATCGGGTCGTCGGGCCCGATGGCAGCTCCTCCTGGCGAACCTCCCCCGGCGGGCTCGTGACCGCGATGGAGTCGGTGGTCGAGGAGCTGGGCTGCCTGTGGGTCGGGTGGCCCGGAGACATCGACGAGGAGCTCGCCCCCTTCGAGCTGGGAGCGATGCGCATCCTCCCGGTCTCGTTGAGCACCGAGGATTTCGAGGGCTACTACGAGGGCTTCTCAAACGGCGCGCTCTGGCCGCTCTACCACGACGTGATCGCGCAGCCAGAGTTCCACCGCGAGTGGTGGGAGTCCTACGAGCGGGTGAACCGGCGCTTCGCGGATACCGTGGCCGCCGAGGCCCCGGCGGACGCGATCGTATGGGTGCACGACTACCAGCTGCAGCTGGTGCCGGCCATGCTGCGCGAACAGCGCCCGGACCTCACGATCGCCTTCTTCCTCCACATCCCGTTCCCGGCACGGCGGCTCTTCGCGCAGCTCCCGTGGCGACGCGAGATCGTCGAGGGGCTGCTCGGCGCGGACGTCGTCGGCTTCCAGCGCGAGCAGGACGCGCTGAGCTTCCGGTTCGCTGCGGAACGCTACTGCGGAGCCCTCGCGCACGGCAACATGCTCAGGCTCGCCGCGGACGACGACGGGCGGCAGCGATCGGTGCTCGCGCAGGAGTTCCCGATCTCCATCGACGCCGCCGCCTTCGCCCGGCTCGCGGAGAGCCCCGCGGTGCAGCGACGGGCCGCGGAGATCCGCCGCGAACTCGGCGACCCCGACACCGTGCTGCTCGGAGTCGACCGTCTCGACTACACGAAAGGCATCAGGCACCGGCTGAAGGCCTTCGCCGAGCTGCTGGCGGAGGGCGAGGCCCCGCTGGGCGAGGTCGTACTCGTGCAGGTGGCGAGCCCGAGCAGGGAGCGCGTCGCCGCCTACCGCCGCCTCCGCGACGAGGTCGAGCAGACCGTCGGCCGTATCAACGGCGAGCACGGGGCGATCGGCCGGACACCGGTGGTCTACCTGCATCAGGGCTTCTCACGGGATGAGATGGTGGCGCTCTACCTCGCGGCGGACGTGCTCGTCGTGACCGCACTCCGCGACGGCATGAACCTCGTCGCGAAGGAGTACGTCGCCTCGCGTTCGGACGAGACCGGCGTGCTCGTTCTGAGCGAGTTCACGGGGGCGGCGGACGAACTGCGGCGGGCGGTGCTCGTGAACCCGCACGACATCGAGGGGATGAAGGCCGCCTTCCTCCGCGCGATCCACATGCCCGAGCGCGAGCAGCGCCGGCGCATGAGCGCGCTGCGCGCCGCGGTCAGCGGCAACGATGTGCGGCACTGGGCCGAGAACTTCCTCCGCGCGACCGAGGCGATGGCGGCGCAGCGGGAGACAGCGCTGCGAGATACGGCTCAGCGAGAATCTGCATCGTACGAATCGGCACCGGAGGCGGAATCGCCGCCGGAGGTCGCGCGGGAGGCCGCGCCGCCGACCGCGCCGATCCTGCTCACCAGTCGGATCTCGGGGCACCTCCGTCGGTTCGCGACCGTCCCCGAGCTGATCATCGCCTGCGACTTCGACGGCACCCTCGCCCCCATCGTCTCCCGACCCGGCGATGCCAGGATCCTCGATCGTGCGCAGCGCGCCCTTCAGGCGCTGCACCGCGCACCGGGCACGCACGTGGTCGTCCTGACCGGTCGCTCGCTCGAGAGCCTGCTGGCGACCGGCATCGATGCCGACGGCTGGGTCGTCTCCGGCTCGCACGGCGCCGAGCTCGTCGGCTTCGAAACGGATGCGGACGCGCCCGGCCCGGGGCTGACCGATGAGGAGTCGGACCGGCTCGCGGCCCTCCAGCAACGGATCGCACGCGTGTTCGGGCGGGAGCCCGGCGTCCGCTTCGAGTCGAAGCCGTTCGGCTTCGCCGTGCACACCCGTCAGGTCCGGGAGGAAGACCGCTCGGACGACATCCTCGAGGCGGTGTCGCGTCTGGGCGAGGGCACCGGGCTGACCGCGCGCGAGGGCAAGCGCATCCGCGAGTTCTCCGCGAAGGAGAGCGACAAGGGCTCGGCGCTCCGGATGATCCGCTCGCGGTGGCCGTCCGCCGCCGTGCTCTTCCTCGGCGACGACGTCACCGACGAAGACGTCTTCACCGGTCTCAGGATCGACGACCTCGGCATCAAGGTCGGCCCGGGCGATACCGCGGCCGGGGAACGCGTGCCGGATCCCGAGACCGCCGCCGCGATCCTCGCCCGGCTCGCCGAGCTCCGCACCGGCATCGTCATCGGGAGCTCGTGAGGAGCGCCCTCCGAGCGGTGCCCTCCGACTAGGGCCGAGCGCTACTCCCGCAGCTTCGCCCCGAACGCCGTCTCGGCGGCCGCGACGCCGGCGAGCTTCGCCTCCGTCGCCTCCTCGGCCTTGAGCGTGCGATCCTCGGCGCGGAAGCGGAGCGCGAAGGTGAGCGCCCGCTGTCCGTCGGCCACGCCCGCGCCGCGGTAGTCGTCGACGATGCGCGCGTGCTCCAGCAGGTCTCCGGCGCCGGCGATCACGGCGGCGAGCACCGCCTCCGCGGGCACGGAGGTG
>NZ_JBHSRW010000259.1:0-3008 GCF_042659205.1 Leucobacter soli | reverse complement strand
GCGGCGCCCAGCAGCTCGCCCGCCGCCGCGCGGCTCCCCGGGCGGACGCGCATGAGCGAGATCAGTGCGTCGGTGTGCTCCCGCGCGAGCGGGCCGAGGCGGCCCACGCGGATCCGATCCTGGGATTCGGTGAAGGGGCTCATCGTCGAGACCTCGCAATGCCGGTCGTGTCGTACGTTGTGTGTCGTGCGTCTTGCTGCGGGTGCCGCGCGACGGATGGCGAGCTCGTGCCGTGGCACTCATGCGCCAGTCATAAACTAACGAACTTCGTTTACTCTCCTAGTGTGACGCATCACGACGCAAAAAGCACGAAGAATTCGAGTTCCGCCGATCGGGCCTGGCTTGCGGTGGCGGCCGTGCTCGGACTGCTGCTCCTCCCCGCCATGGCGATCGTCGACGCCTCTCCCGCCGACACGGCAGACACCGCGCGCAGCGCGCTCGCGCACGGCGCTACTCACGGCGCCGGGATCAGCACAGTCCACGGCACCGCTCACGGCGCTGCAAACGACACCGCGTCGGATCCCGTGAAGGATCCCGCGGAGGATCCCGTTTCGTCAGCTCCGGCCATCCTCGCCGGAGGGCTCGACCGCACCGCGCTCCTCCCCGGCCTGCAGGCGCCGGCCGCCTGGGCCGTGATCGAGACCGGCGGCGTATCCACCGGCGCCGCATCCACAGGCACCTCGCCCTCCGGCGCCGCATCGACCGAAGGCGCACTCGTGCCGGGAACCGTCTCCGGCGGGGCGGGCGGCGCCGACGCCGATACGCCGTTCCTCATCGGCTCGCTCAGCAAGCCGGTGACCGCCGCGGCGATCATGCGCCTGGTCGACTCGGGCCGACTGCGACTCGATGCGCCCGTGCGCGACTCCCTGCCGGAGTTCCGTCCGCAGGACGCCGATCCGATCACGATCGCGCAGCTGCTCAGCCACACCAGCGGCTTCGACGCCGACGCCGGGCTCGATGCGCGCCGCGATCCGACGCTCTCGATCCAGGACCGCGCGGCCCGCGCCGATACCGTCCCCCGGGCAGGCGCCGTCCCCCGAGCGACCACCGCGATCCTCGATGAAGCCGCGACTCCGGACGGCGCCGCACTCCATGACGGCGTCCCCTTCGCCTACTCGAACCTGAACTACGCGATCCTCGGCGCCGTCATCGAGGCGGAGAGCGGGCTGCCGTTCGCAGAGTTCCTGGAACGCGAGCTGTTCGCACCGCTCGGGATGACCCGGTCCACCGCGGATCCGGCCGAAGCGCAGCGCATCGCCGCGTCGGGTCACGGCTTCGCCTTCGGCGTGCCGTTCACGCGCGGTGAGACGGTACCCGCGGGAGCCGCACCCGACGGCTACCTCGTGTCGACCGCCGACGATCTCGCCGCCTTCCTGCGGATGCTGCTGCGCGAGGGCCTCGCCGACGACGGGACGCGGATCCTGAGCGCCGAGAGCGTGCGGGCCATGCTCACCCCGCGAACCACTGCCGAGAACGGCGACACCGCGGCCCCGCGGACCGACGGCTACGGACTCGGCTGGGGCACGGGCGCGGGCAGCGGCACTGACGCAAGCGGCACTCGCGCGAACAGCACTGCCGCCGGCAGCACTGCCGCGAACAACACTGCCGCGAACGGCATCGGGACCGGATCCGGATCCGGCACCGCGCCGATCGCCGCGCACGTCGGTCGCACGGACGGCTTCTTCGCGCACGCCGAGCTCCGCCCCTCCGAGGGCAGGGCGGTCGTGATGCTGCAGGCCGCGAACGGGCCGCTCTACGATCAGACGGCGCCGGTGCAGCAGATCGCGGCCTACTTCGACGGTCTGGACCCCGACGGCTCGGCTGGCGAGCCCGCCGCCGTCACCGCGCTCGTCTTCGCCGCGTTCGGCGCCTTCGCAGTGGGGTGCGTGTGGCTCGTGGGGCGCCTGCGCCGCCGCAGTGACCGCCGTCGCGATAGCCGCCGTGATAACCACCTCGACAGCAGCAGCCCCGCGGCGAGCGCATCCGTCACCGCACGCCGGGAGATCCGCCGCACGGCTTTCGACATCGGCGGGGCGATCTTCATCGTGCTGCTGTGGCAGCTCGCTGCCGGGCTCATGCTCGTCGGCCGCCCGACGCTCGCGGCCGATCCGCTTACCGTCTCGATCGAGCTCAGCCTGATCGCCTGGGGCGTCGGCGCGATCCTGCTCGCGCGCGGCATCGCCTGCGCGGCGGCGGCTCAGTCGTCGCGCAGGCGGACGCCGGCCTCCCGCAGCAGGCGGATCGCCTTCTGGCCAACACCGTGGAGGGCGAGCAGCTCCTTCTCGGAGTAGTCCGCGAGCTGGCCGGCCCTCGTCACACCGATCTCGGCGAGCGCGCCGGTCGCCGGGCGGCCGATCGCGGGCAGCTCCTCGCTCACCGCTTCGACTCGGTGGGCGATCACTCGTGCGATCAGGTCGGTCGGCAGCGGCTCCGAGAGCGGGAACTGCACCGAGCCCTTGCCCTGCTTGTACGCAGCGAATTCGGCGGCGAACGCCTCGTGTCCCACCGGTGTCGCGTAGAGGCCGATGTGGTTCTTGAACCCGCCCAAGTAGATGAGCGGGCGGCCGCCCAGCTTGTAGCCGATCAGCCCGTAGCTCACGCTTTCGACCGCCAGCGGGCAGCGCTCGCGCACCATCGCGCGCAGCGCCTCCAGGCGGGCCCGGACCTCGGCGGGAAAGCGATCCAGATATGCGACGACTTCGTCCATGCGATCAGCCTACGGCGTGGCTCGCGGTTCGATACCCGCCCGATGGCCACGCCCCGGGATCACACTCGTTGGCCACGCCCCGCACTCACGCCCCGAGCCGCCACGCTCCCGCCGCGTGCTGCTGGCGCCAGAACTCCGCGAAGCGGCCCTGGGCTTCGAGGAGTTCGCCGATCGCCCCGTCCTCGACGATGCGCCCGGCTTCGAGGAACACCACGCGATCGGCCGCGCGGATCGAGCTCAAGCGGTGCGCGACGATCATCCGGGTGCGCGGCACGGGGTCGGCGGCGAGCGCGGCGGCGAC
>NZ_JBHSRW010000258.1:0-3021 GCF_042659205.1 Leucobacter soli | reverse complement strand
CGGCGCTCGCCGAGCTCGTCGGGGCCGACGGCGCCCGGACGCTCCTGCTCTACACGTTCGGCCAGGCCCAATCGGCGCAGACGCACCGGCAGGCCGCGGCGTTCGCGGCGCTGGCGGATCCTTCGCGAGTGTCGGCGGATGCAGAGGCGGAGGCCGAGGCCGACCTCGACGCCTCCTTCGACCGCGGGGTCGAGATCATCCTCGCGGGCATCGACTCTCTGCGGTAGCAGTATTCCGAAGGGCACCGCAGGGAGTATCAAGCACTAGCCAATAAGCACGGCGAGGACACTCGGAGAATAGAAGCGTTTCTTGTAGGCAGAGTCATCCAAGACTTGCAGAATCTCAAGGTCTTTCAACTGCCGAACCAACTTGTTTGCCCTCTGGTACGAAACTCCGAGTTCTTGCTCAACCCTTTTCACCGTGAAGCTCGGGTTTGCGACGGCGAGGTCGACAAGTGCGTGAGCAGTATCGGCGCGCAGATTGGATGCCCGCAGACGATCTTTCAACTCGGCCTGGACAGCAACAAGTGACAGCATCTGGTCCTTGGTCTGATCCGCGGCACTCTCCAATCCCCTCGAGAAGAACTCGATGTAGGCGTTCCAATCTTCGCGAGCACTCACATCGAAAAGACGGTCGTAGTACTCGCCTCGCCTGGACTCAAACCAAGGGGACACCGTCAGCGTCGGCTCACTCAGCACTCCGGCGGCCTGCAGGTGCAGGACTATGAGGTATCGCCCAACGCGACCATTGCCGTCCATAAATGGGTGCAACGTCTCGAACTGGTAGTGAGACATTGCTGCCGCGACCACAGGGTCTATCTCATCGCTGTGATCGGCTTTCATCCAGTCCATGAGGTCCCTCAGGCCTGTCTCGAGATGCATACCCGGAGGGGTCGGAACGAATCGGGATCGGTGGGCAGGAAATGCCCTCGGGTCTGCACCGGGCCTCTGGCCGATAACTACCTGATCTTCCCGCACCTTCCCCGATATCCCCTCAAGCTTGGTTCCCTGCATGAGGCGACCTTGGAGCTCACTCACCAAAGACACAGAGATGGGATAGCCCTCTGAGATCCGCCGAAAACCATAGTTCGCCATAGCAACATAATTCAGAACTTCGACCAGTTCAGGAGTCGACGGCGCATCTTCATCGGCGGTGAACACGTCGGCGAGCGGGGCGTAGGTTCCCTCAAGCGCCGAGGTGCTCTGAGCTTCTCTTCTCAGGGTAGGAAGCCTCAGGAGCGTTGGGTTCGGGAGTTGCTTTGCGGTGGCATCAAGTGCTGCGAGGGCGGCCCGAGCTCTCGAAACAGCGAGGTGGGTACGCCCCTCCAGAACTGGCATTGATGTCTTGAGGGGGAGGGGAACGAAGGCCTTGTGCTGCCACGCTCCGCGTAGCGGATCGCTCCCCGTGATCGGCAAGAGCGATCCGGAGTTGCTCGTTTCGAAGAGATCTAGATCCACATCTCTACTTTAGACGCACTTCAAGAGAGCTGTGCCGGAATATCTCTCTTGAACGCGAGGTACGTTGTCCCGGTCGTAATGCCAGGCTGGCGCTGGTCGTGTGGTGCTGTTGTGGCTCGCGCGTCAGAACAGCGTGTTCAGATCCTCCATGCCGCGCATCGCGTCGTAGTCGAGCACGACGCAGCGGATGCCGCGATCCTCGGCGAGCGTGCGCGCCTGCGGCTTGATCTCCTGCGCCGCGAACACGCCCTGCACGGGGGCGAGCACCGGATCCCGGTTCATCAGCTCGAGGTAGCGCGTGAGCTGCTCGACGCCGTCGATCTCTCCGCGGCGCTTGATCTCGATGGCCACCGAGGCGCCCGCGGGATCCTTCGCGAGGATGTCCACCGGGCCGATCGCCGTCATGTACTCCCGCCGCACCAGCGTGTGACCATCGCCCAGCAGCTCGATCTGCTCGGCGAGCAGCTCCTGCAGGTGCGCCTCGACGCCGTCCTTGATGAGGCCGGGATCGACGCCGAGCTCGTGCGAGCTGTCGTGCAGGATCTCGAACAGCGAGACGATCAGCTTGTCGGCGGTCTTCTGATGGGTGACCTGCCAGGCCTCGACGACGCCGGCCTCGAGCTGCTCGGTCTCGAGCTCGACCGGGGAGAGCGCGCACGGCGGGCTCATCCAGTTCAGTGGCTTGTAGGATCCGCCGTCGCTGTGCACGAGGATCGAGCCGTCCGCCTTGAGCATCAGCACTCGCGTGGCTCTGGGGAGGTGGGCGCTGAGTCGCCCGGCGTAGTCCACAGAGCAGTCGGCCACCACGATTCGCACGGAGACAGCCTACCTCTCCTGCGAGGCCGGCCGAGCGCGGGCCGACCCGGCGATCAGAGCGCTCAGCAGAGCGCACAGCGCCAACGGCCAGAAGGCCTGCAGCAGGCCGAAGTGCTCGCCCAGGATCCCGATCATGGGCGGGCCGATCAGGTAGGCGCCGTACGCCATCATCGATACGGCGGCGACGCTGACCGGGAACCCGAGCGCGCATCCCGCACCCCACAGGGCGACTCCGATCACGGCGACCCAGCCGACCGGGACGAGGATCACCAGGACGACACCCGCGGCGAAGAGCAGCGCGCTGCCGCGCAGTGCCGCGACCCGGCCGAAGCGCTCGATCAGGAGGCCGCCGCAGAAGCGGGTGAGCACCATCGCGGCGAAGAAGACGCCCACGGTGAGCGTGCCCTGGCTGTTGCTGAAGCCGCGCCCGTCGATGGCCGCGAGTGCGATCCAGTCCGAGCCGGTGCCCTCGCCCAGGCTCATGCTGAGCGCGATCAGCCCGATCAGGTAGATCCGCGCATCCCGCCACGGACTGTAGCTTCGAGGGATGCCGGGCCCCGCATCGCCCGCGCCCGCGTCCGTGCCCGCATCCGCACTCGCGGTCGTGCCCACGGTCGGGATCGGCCCGGTCACGACGGAACCGGTGCGCCCGATCGGTGCGACATCCGGCTCCGCCCCGGGCGCGCGACTCGACGGTCGACCGGGCGCGCGGTCGGGCGCGTCGTTGCGCGGGACCCGCCGCAGCGCG
>NZ_JBHSRW010000257.1:0-3023 GCF_042659205.1 Leucobacter soli | reverse complement strand
CGCCGCCGTGGCGCTCGAGCTGCGGCCCGAGCTCCGAGTAGTAGTAGAACGCCCCGTCGCTCGGCGCCGCGGTCCCCCAGTCGAGGGCGGGCGCGGCGTCCAGGATCAGCGCCCGGGCGCGCGCGAAGCCTTCGACGACGGCGTCGCGCTCGGCGTACGTCTCGGGGGTGAAGGCGTTCATCGCGAGTTCTTGCGCGGGGGCCGGGGGCGAGAGCGCGAAGTTGGAGGCGAGCGCCTCGAACGGGGCGACGAGCGCCGGCGGCAGAATCGCCCAGCCGAGCCGCCACCCGGTCATTCCCCAGTACTTCGAGAACGAGTTGATGACGATCGCCTCGGGGTCGAGTTCGACGGCGGAGACGCCGCGCGGGTCGGGGTCGCCGGGCTGCGGGAAGGTGATCCCGTGGTAGATCTCGTCGCTGATGAGCCGGGTACCGCGGGCACGGCACCAGTCGGCGAGGGCTGCGAGCTCGGCCCGGCCGAGCATGGTGCCGGTCGGATTCGCGGGCGACGCGATGATGAGGCCGGCCAGCTCGCCGTGTTCGGCGACCGCGGCGTCGAGGAGTGCGGGTGTCGGCTGGTAGCGCGTCTCGACACCGGTCGGGATCTCCACGACCTGCACCCCGAGCGCGGCGAGAATGTTCCGGTAGGCCGGGTAGCCGGGGCTCGCGAGCGCGACGCGGTCTCCCGGGTCGAACGCCGCGAGGAACACGAGCTGGAACGCGCCGGACGAGCCGGTCGTGACGGCCACGGTCCCGGGGTCGACGTCGACGCCGTACCACGCGCGGTAGTGTCCGGCGATCGCCTCCCGCAGCGGCGTCGTGCCGAGGGGACCGGTGTAGCCGGCGGGCTTCAGCGTGCCCGGGACGGGGCGCGCGCTCGGTTCACCCGCGCACAGCGAGACCACGTCGTGGCCTGCCAGCCGTCGACGGGCGATCTCGTCGGTGATGCTCATCACCTGGAACGCGGGTACGTGCGAACGCTTCGAGGGCTTCATGGGACCTACGCTATCCGTTCGCCGTTCGCGCCGCGCCCGGGCGCGGGCGCCCTCATGCCGCTCGCGTTCCGCGCTCGGTGAGCCGGAGGTAGCCGCTCAGCGCGGCGACGCCCTCGGAGGTGCTGGGGAGGCCCTGGCCGAGGCGGGTGGACGAGACGAGGTGCGCGGCCCATTGCGCCCGACTGATCGCCACGTTCAACCGGTTGCGCATGAGGAGGAACTCGAGCCCGCGCGGTACGTCGTCGGCGCTCGAGGCCGCGAGCGTGACTATGGCGATCGCGGCCTCCTGGCCCTGGAACTTGTCGACGGTGCCGACGCGTATCCCCTCGAGGCCTGCGGCAATCAGAGCCTCCGCGACGCATTCGACCTGGGCGTTGTACGGGGCGACGACGATGACGTCCTCGGAACCCAGCGCACGCGGCGCTTCTCCGGGTTCGTGGAGCGTACCCGAGAGCGACGCACGTGCGATCCTCACCACTTCGGCGGCCTCCTCGACCGAGCTGGTGGAGTTGCCGAAGTGCTCGACCGCGTGCCAGACGAGGCCCGCCGCTCCCGCGCCGTCGACCTCGCGCAGTTCGGCCGTGGTATGGGTGTGCAGGCGCCCCTCGTAGGAGAGCTCGGAGACGACGTCGGCGAGCTCGGTGCGCATGCGCCGTGTCTCTGCGAGGAAGTAGCCGGCGCTCTCGGGGAGGGTGTCGTGCTCGCCGAGCAGCCAGCCGAGCGCGGAGGTGTCGACCGGTTCCGGGTGCGAGCCCTGGGAGACCTGGGGCAGCTGCTGCGGGTCCCCGAGCAGCAGCAGGCGTTCCGCCGCGACGGATGCGGCGATCGTCGGCGCCAGCGAGAACTGCCCGGCCTCGTCGATCACCAGGAGGTCGAGGCTCTTGCGCGCCACCCTGGCCGGGTTGGCGAAGTCCCAGGCGGTGCCGCCGATGACTGCGCCGCGGCCTGCCTGGCGGTGCCCGTGCATGAAGGCATCGTGCCCGTTGGGGCGCAGCACGGTGTACCCGGGCAGCGGTGCGCCCGGGTCGAGTCGGCCGCCCTGCGGCACCTTGCCCGCCCGTGCGGGGTCGAGGCCGGCGCTGATGACGCCCTCGAGCACGTTTTCGACGACCTTGTGCGACTGCGCCACGATGCCGATGCGCCAGCCGTCCCGTTCCACGAGGGTGCGGATCACTCGAGCGGCGAGGTAGGTCTTGCCGGTGCCGGGCGGGCCCTGCACGGCGAGCGCGGATCGATGCAGACCGCGCAGGGACGCGACGACGGCCCCGATCGTCCGATGGTCCTCAGCACCGTCCGCTGCGGCGAGCGCTTCGGCGGACCCGGGATCCACGAGGGGAGCTCCGCCCACCAGTCTCGGCGGCACGCGTCGCATGATGTCGACGACGGGGTCGGCTGGGAAGTGCCCCTGATCGAGCGCAGCGGCGAGCTCCCGGCCCCACTCCTCGATGGCCTGCTTCTGGGCACCGGGGCGCGGCGGCGGACCGGGGGTCAGCGCGACGGGCAGTCGTCCGTACTCGGGAAGGTCGTCCGATCGGGTCTCCTCGATCGTGACACCGTCGTCGTGGAGCTCGAGGATCTTCACCAGCATCGCGCCCCGCGCTCCCGGTGCGGCACCCCGCTGCGGCCCGAAGGGCGGCGGATAGTCGTAGGCCAGGTAGACATCTCCGCCCTCCTTGAGCGAGCTGCCCGGCGCGATGCCGCCCCGCAGCCTGAGTCTGCGCCGGTGCTTCCGCTGCCGCCCCACGGGCGCCTGCCAGTCCTCCTCGACCTCGCTCTTCTCGGCGTCCACGACCATCACGTCGCGCGTGTCCGCCCAATCCTCTATCGGGTCGATGAGCCGCGCGTAGTGCGCCCACCAGAAGGACTTCTGCTCCCGCTCGTAGTAGTCGATCGCGCTCCCGGCGAGCGCGGCGGCGCGGCGGTCGCGCGGATCGGAGGCCAGACTCGCGTGCCTGGCGAGCGCCGTGGCGACGGAGCTCGGTACTGACGGGATCACGGTCAACGCCGTGAGCCCGCACGGTATTGTGAC
>NZ_JBHSRW010000256.1:0-3068 GCF_042659205.1 Leucobacter soli | reverse complement strand
CCGTGACGCACCTCGCCTACCGGCCGGGGATGCCCCTCACCGCCGCGGTCTGGCGCGCGGGCGAGCGCGTCGTCTGAGACGGCTGCGCCGCACCGACGCCGCAGTGCTGCCGTGCCGCAGCCCGGGTCTCGTCCGCCCCTCGGCTCACCGCAGGCCCCCTTCCTGACGAGCGTGCAGGAAAATCACCGCGAATACGGGGTACGCCGGTCAGCAAGGTGTACTCCAGTGGGCAAAAGCCGGGCCGGTCCTGCTCGCTCGCCGTCCCTTACGCACTCGCGGGTCGCCCGTGGATGCGGGCGGAGAGCGTCTCGGCGGTGCGCCGGACCTCGGCGGCGAGCCCGTCGAGGCGATCCTCCGCGATCTGGTCGTCCGGAAAGGTGACGGCGATCGCGGCGACCGGCCATTCGCGGTGGTCGAGCACGGGCACGGCGACGGAGGAGAACTCCGGCGTGACGGATCCGCGCTCGACGGCGAAGCCGCGCGTGACCACCTCGTCGAGCACCGCGCGCAGCTTCGAGTACCGGTCGATGTCGTCGATGATGTCGTGCCGGTGCACGAACGCGCCGCGGTCGGGGAACAGGGCGCGGACCTGCGCTTTCGGCAGCGCGGCGAGGATCGCCCGGCCGCTGGCGGTGAGCTGCATCGGCAGCCGGACGTTCACGTCGGTGATGAGCATCGGCGATCCCGGCGCGCGCTCCTCGATCACGTAGAGCACGTCCCGGCCGTGCGGCACGGCGAGGTGTCCGCTGACCCGCACCCGGTCCACGAGCGCCGCGATCAGCGGCCGGCCGATCCGCGTCAGCGGTTCCTGCCGGGCGTAGGCCGAACTCAGCTCGACGGCGGCGATCCCGAGCCCGTAGCGTCGCTCCTCTGGCAGGTGCATGACGAAGCCGTGCTCCTGGAGCGTCGCCAGCAGGTGGTACACGGTGGATCGCGGGAGCCCGAGCTGGGTCGCGATCATGCTCGCCGGCAGCGGTCCGCGCGAGGCGGCGAGCATCGCGAGGATCCGCAGCGTCTGATCCGCCGCGGGCACCTTCGGCTGCTGCTCGCTCACCCTCGCAGCCTACTTCCGAATGCGTCTCCGAGGGGTGCTACCCCAGCGGTGCGCCGAGCGCGCCCTCGGCGGCGGATACCACGGCGCCGGAGACGACGAAGTCGCGCGCGGCGGTGATGGTCGGCGAGAGGAAGGTGTCGGTGTCGGGCGCCGGGATGCGGGTACGGAAGAGCGCGTGGACCGCCGCGGTCGCCGGGGCGGGATCGCCCGCGCCCTCCGCCGCGCGGAAGTCGAGGGCGCGGGTCGATGCGAGCAGCTCGATCGCGAGCACCCGGCCCAGCCCGTCAATGCCTCGGCGCAGCTTGCGCCCGGCGTGCCAGCCCATGGAGACGTGATCCTCTTGCATCGCGGAGGAGGGGATCGAGTCCACCGAGGCGGGCGCCGCGAGGCGCTTGAGCTCCGAGACGATGCCGGCCGCGGTGTACTGGGCGATCATGAGCCCGGAGTCGAGGCCGGCATCGGCGGCGAGGAACGGCGGCAGGCCGTGGCTGCGGGCGACGTCGAGGAAACGATCCGTGCGGCGCTCGCTGATGGAGGCGAGGTCGGCCACCGCGATCGCGAGGAAGTCGAGCACGTAGGCGACGGGCGCGCCGTGGAAGTTGCCGTTCGACTCGACCCGGCCGTCGGGCAGCACGACCGGGTTGTCGATCGCGGAGCGCAGCTCGATGCTCGCGACGCGTGCGGCGTGATCCGCCGTGTCTCGCGCCGCACCGTGCACCTGCGGGGAGCAACGCAGCGAGTAGGCGTCCTGCACCCGGGTGAACTCGCCTTCGCGCGGGCGCTGGATGAGGCGGGAATCGGCGAGCACGGCCGCGATGTTCGCGGCGGCGGCACCCTGGCCGGGATGCGGGCGCAGCTCCTGCAATTCGGCGGCGAAGACGGCATCGGTTCCGGTGAGGGCCTCGACCGAGGCCGCCGCGGCGAGGTCGGCGACCTTGAGCAGTGCGCCCAGGTCGTGCAGGGCCAGGCAGAGCATGCCGAGCATGCCATCGGTGCCGTTGATGAGGGCGAGGCCCTCCTTCTCGGCGAGCACGAGCGGCTCGATGCCGGCGTCCGCGAGCGCGGAGGCGGCATCGATGGCCGGGGCGTGCGGATCCTCGCTCACTCGTACCTGGCCTTCGCCGAGCAGGGTGAGCGCGCAGTGAGCGAGCGGGCTGAGGTCGCCCGAGCAGCCGAGGGAACCGAACTCGTGCACGACCGGGGTGATGCCGGCGTTCAAGATCGCGGCATACGTTTCGGCGACGACGGTGCGCACCCCGGTGCGGCCGCTGGCGAGCGTGTTGAGACGCAGCAGCATGAGGGCGCGAACGACCTCGCGCTCGACCTCGGGGCCGGTGCCGGCCGCGTGCGAGCGGATCAGGCTGCGCTGCAGCTGCTGGCGCTTCTCCTGGGGGATCTGCACCTTGGCGAGCGCGCCGAAGCCGGTGGAGATGCCGTAGTGCGGGCGGGTGTCGTTCGCGAGCTCGTCGATCATGCGCCGGCTCGCGGCGATGCGGTCGAGCGCGTCCGGTCCGATCTCGACGCGTGCGCCCTCTCGGGCGACGGCCACGACGTCGGCGACGGTGAGGGGGGCTTCGCCCAGAACGACGGTGGTGACAGTGCTGCTCATAGGTCGATCCCAGCGCATGCGCGGCTCGAACTGTAGAGCTCCCGAGCCGCTCCTGTCCGGGATACCGGACGAGTCCGCGATGGGGTGCGGCGCAGCGCGAGCGGATCGTGGCAGGCTAACGGCAGAGGATCGCGCAGCACGGCGATCCGAGACGATCCGAGACGATTCGGAACGAGACGAACCGACGCGGGAACGGAGACCCCATGACAGGCAGGCTGGTGCATGATCCGCTATGGCCGCGCACGGGCGGATGGCCCGCGCTCGGGGACTCCGGCACGGTCGACCTCGCCCTGATTGGCGTGCCGACGAGCCGGACCTCGCTCTCGCCGACGCAGGCGCACGAGACCCCGGCCGCCGTGCGCGACGCGCTGCGACGCTACTCGGGGCATTTCGTGGCGCCCGGGC
>NZ_JBHSRW010000255.1:0-3068 GCF_042659205.1 Leucobacter soli | reverse complement strand
CCCACCTGCAGCACGCGCAGCCGGTGCTCCTCGCGCACCAGCTCGCCGCGCACGCCTGGCCGCTGATCCGCGATCTCGAACGCCTGCGCGACTGGTCGGCCCGCGCCCGGCGCTCGCCCTACGGCGGCGGCGCCCTCGCCGGATCCTCCCTCGGCCTCGACCCCCGACTGGTCGCCGCCGAACTCGGTCTCGGCGATCCGCTCGACAACTCGATCGACGGCACGGCCGCGCGCGACGTGGTAGCTGAGTTCGCCTACATCGCCGCCCAGGTCGGCATCGACCTCTCGCGGCTCAGCGAGGAGATCATCCTCTGGAACACGAAGGAGTTCGGCTTCGTGCGCCTGCACGACGGCTACTCGACCGGATCCAGCATCATGCCGCAGAAGAAGAACCCCGACATCGCCGAGCTCGCGCGCGGCAAGTCGGGCCGTCTGATCGGCAATCTGACCGGCCTGCTCGCGACACTCAAGGGTCTGCCGCTCGCCTACAACCGCGACCTGCAGGAGGACAAGGAGCCCGTCTTCGACTCGGTGCAGCAGCTCGAGGTGCTGTTGCCGGCCTTCACCGGCATGGTGGCCACGCTCTCGTTCGACACCGACCGCATGGCCGCGCTCGCACCCCAGGGCTTCTCGCTCGCGACCGACGTCGCCGAGTGGCTAGTCAAGCAGGGGGTGGCGTTCCGCGACGCGCACGAGATCTCGGGGGAGCTGGTGCGTTTCTGCGAGGAGCGCGGGATCGAGCTGCACGAGCCGAGCGACGCCGAACTGGCGAGCGTCTCGCCGCATCTCGCACCCGCGGTGCGCGAGGTGCTGACCATCGAGGGCTCGGTGAACAGCCGCACGGGTGCCGGCGGCACGGCGGCGGTGCGGGTCGCCGAGCAGCTCGCACTGCTGGCGGCGAGGATCGCGGAGTTCCGCGCGGTGCGGTAGGCACTGCGGAGCGCGAGGCGTCGTCTTCGCGCCTCCGACCGGCTCTCAATAGCTCGGCCGTTCGGTGTTCAGTCGTTCAGCCGCTGAGCGAACCGAACGCGGACACGGTGCAGATCGCACCGACCACGAGAAGCACGGGAGCGCCGAGGATCCCGCACCAGAAGCTGCGTGCCGCGATCCCGAGCGGTAGGAGCGCTGCGACGACGGCGACGATCGTGACGAGTATTCCGGTGACAGCGAAGATCGGTTGGCCGAACACCGGAGCCAGCGGAATGAAATGGATGCCGACGACGGCGAGCACCAGCGGGGCGATGAGGTCGCCGCGTCTTCGCCGCGTCGCCCAGATGGCGACCACCACGATCGCGACGACTTCGAGCGCGAAGACCGTGAGATAGATCGTGCTCGCGGTACCGCCGAAACTGATCGCGGTCGGCCCGGTCCAGTTGCGGATCACCGCGGGCATGCTGATCCCGGTGAGCGCGAGGCCTCCGAGCCCGAGGAGGGCGAGGACGATTCGCCAGATCCAGTGCGTCGGCGGGCGCTCCTGCGCCCAGCCCGACCATACGAACGCGGCCACGCCGAAGATGACACCGGTCATCAGCAGGTCGCGAGGGAACTCGGTAATGATCATGGATCCTCTTCGATTCCGCCAGCGGGATGGGCAGGCAGGGCCAGCGTATCCCAAGGGCTCGGAGGCCGGTGGAGCCGCCGGGATCGTGCCGGCGCCGGAAATGCCGGTGCAGGCACGCGCGGTTTACTTCGCCGGGGCGTTCGGGGAGGATGGTGGTATGACTGGCACGGCGGACGACCTTCCCCTGACCGCGGATCTCGCACGCGCGGCGCGCGCGTTCACGAAGGTGTCGACGCGCACGATCGCGGAATCGGCCGGCCTCACGAAGAAACAGGTGCGGAGCTTCGAGCAGGGCACGATCGCTCTGCCGGCGGCGGACCTGGCGCGGCTCAAGGAATCGTTGGAGCGGTACGGTGCGCTGTTCATCCCCGAGGACGAGACCGCGGGGTACGGAGTGCGCCGACGGTACTCCCGCGAGAAGCTGCTCCAACTGAACGCGTGGGAGGACGAGGGCGGGCCGCCGCCCCAGTGACGGCCTCCGCCGTGGCCGTTGGCTAGAATCGAACGGTGAACGCAGCAGCAGAACGCGCCGAGATCCTGGCAGCCCAGTGCAACGACGACAGCTTCGCGACCCTGTGGGACGAGCTGGAGTGGCGCGGGCTGATCCACGTCTCGACCGACCCGGGAGCCCTGTCGGAGCTGTTCGAGGGCGAGCCGTTCACCTATTACTGCGGCTTCGACCCGACCGCGCCCAGCCTGCACCTCGGCAACCTGGTGCAGCTGCTGCTGCTGCGCCGTCTGCAGTTGAAGGGGCACCGGCCGCTCGGGCTCGTGGGCGGCTCGACCGGCCTCATCGGCGACCCCCGACCGACGGCCGAGCGCACGCTCAACAGTCGGGACACCGTCGCCGAGTGGGTGGCACGGCTCCAGGCGCAGGTCTCGCGCTTCCTCTCGGATGACGGCGCGAACGCGGTGCGTCTCGTCAACAACCTCGACTGGACCGCCCCGCTCAGCGCCATCGACTTCCTGCGCGAGGTCGGCAAGCACTTCCGCGTCGGCACGATGCTCAAGAAGGATGCCGTGGCCGCGCGTCTCGCCTCGGACGAGGGCATCAGCTACACCGAGTTCAGCTACCAGATCCTGCAGGGCTTCGACTTCCTCGAGCTGCACCGGCAGTACGACTGCCGGCTGCAGACGGGCGGCAGCGACCAGTGGGGCAACCTGACGAGCGGCACCGACCTCATCCGCAAGGTCGAGGGCGTGTCGGCGCACGCGATCGGCACACCGCTGATCACGAACTCCGACGGCACGAAGTTCGGCAAGAGCGAGGGCAACGCCATCTGGCTCGACCCCGAGATGTGCTCGCCCTACCGCTTCTACCAGTTCTGGCTCAACCAGTCCGACGCCGATGTGATCGACCGGCTCAAGGTCTTCACCTTCCTGACCCGCGCCGAGATCGACGAGTACGCGGCGCAGGTCGCGGCCGAGCCGTACAAGCGCGCGGCGCAGCGGCGCCTGGCGCTCGAGGTGACGTCGCTCGTGCACGGCTCGGCGGCCGCGCAGGCGGC
>NZ_JBHSRW010000254.1:0-3082 GCF_042659205.1 Leucobacter soli | reverse complement strand
TGATGCCGATCGTCGTGAACGCCGACACGCTCGCCACCTGGTTCGTGCCCGCGCTCGTGCGCGCCGCCCGCGAGACCGACGCCCGCTTCGAGGTGATCCGCGCCGATGAGACGATGAGCACGGAGCAGCTGCGGCGAGGCGAGGCGATGGCGGCCGTCACGGCGACGAAGGCGCCGGTCCCCGGCTGCACGAGCACCCGCCTCGGCATCGACCGCTACTACGCCGTCGCGGCGCCCGGCTTCGCCGACGCGCATTTCCCCGACGGGGTCGGCGCCGAGAGCCTGCAGCTGGCGCCCATGATCGAGTTCGATCGCCAGGATCTGTTCCAGCAGCGCTACCTGCGTCGCATCACCCGCGCCAGGATCGAGCCGCCCCGGCACTACGTGCCCTCATCGGCCGAGTTCGCACTCGCGATCGAGCTCGGCCTCGGTTGGGGCATGCTGCCGGAACTGCAGTGCCGCGAGGCTCTGGCGGCGGGTCGTCTCGTCGGGCTCGGCGCGAGCGCGGACGGCGCTCCGGACGCGCGTGCCGTGATCGAGATGCCGCTCTACTGGCAGCGCTGGAACCTCGACTCGCCGGTGCTCGACCGGCTCTCGGCCATCATCGCGGAAGAAGCGGGGATCGCCCTGCGCCGCGCGGCGTGATCCGAGCCGCCTCGGGAGACATGCCGACGCGGAGGGCGCCGGACCAACCGGGGACCCCGGATCGGGTGCGGTCGCCCGCGGCTCGCGCCGTCGCGCACCGGTAGGCTCGGTGGGGTCGTCGGAGGGAGACCGGATGCTCGGCGTGCTGCACGGCTTCGCGGTGATCCTCGGCGTCATCGGAGCCGGTTACCTCACGGGCGTCGCCGGCATCGTGAAGGGCGACCAGCGGCGCGTCCTGAACAACGTCGCCTTCTACGTCGCCACCCCCGCGCTGCTGTTCGACGTTCTCCAGCGCAGCGATCCGAAGGTCATCCTCTCCCCCGTGATCCTGGTCACGACCGTCGCCGCGGTACTGGTCGCCGGGCTCTACATCGCCGCCTCGCGACTCTGGTTCCGGCAGGACCTCGCGGCGACCACCCTGGGCGCGACCAGCTCGGGCTACGTCAATTCGAACAACCTGGGCCTGCCGGTCGCCGTCTACATCCTCGGCGACGCCGCCTACGTCGCCCCGCTGATCCTCATGCAGGTCGTGGTGTACACACCGCTCATCCTCGCGATCCTCGAGACGACCCGCGGCAACCGGAAGGGTGCGGCCGTCGCACTCGGCCGCGCCGCCTCGAACCCGATCATCCTCGCCTCGGTCCTCGGCTTCGTCTGCGCGATGCTGCAGCTCCACGTGCCCGTGATCCTGCTCAGTCCGATCCAGATGCTCGGCACCGCGGCCGTGCCGATGGTGCTGCTGAGCTTCGGCATCTCCCTGCGCGGCCAGCGCGCCCTGCAACCCGGATCCGGGCGGAAGGCCGTGCTCGTCGCCTCGACCATCAAGGTGCTCGTGATGCCGCCGCTCACTTGGGCCATCTGCCTCGCGGTCGGCATGAACCCCCACGAGACCTTCGTGGCGACGACCATCGCGGCACTGCCGACGGCGCAGAACGTCTACAACTACGCGGCCACCTACCGGCGCGCGGAGACGCAGGTGCGCGACACCGTCTTCATCACGACCTTCGCCTCGTTGCCGATGATCGCGCTCATCGCCTGGCTGCTCAGCGTACCCTGAGCGTTCGCCGGAACGCGGCGCGCGCTCCCGACCGTGGGAATAACGCGCGTGCTCCCGTTGTTGCACTTCTCCAGACACGGCGCGGCAGCCCTCGGGCACCGCGCCGTCGCCGTGCATCCGCACACCCGTACGAACCCCCCACGACCGAAGAGGACCGATGACCCCCCGTACCGCGACCACCAGCGCACCCGTACTCGACTCGATCGCGACCCGCTGGAGCCCCCGCGCCTTCGACGCGGATCACTCCCTGCCAGAGGGCGCTCTGCGCGGCGTCTTCGAGGCCGCGCGCTGGTCGGCCAGCGCGAGCAACACGCAGCCGTGGCGCTTCATCATCGCGCGACGCGGCAGCGAGAGCTTCGCCAAGATCGAGGCCGCCCTCATGGGCTTCAACCAGGCCTGGGCCGGAACCGCAACGGCGCTCGTCGTCAACGTCGCCGAGACGCTGGACGTCGAGGGCGATGAGCAGCCCTGGGCCGCGTACGACCTCGGGCAGGCCGTCGCCAGCTACTCGCTGCAGGCGCGCTCGGAGGGGCTGTACGTGCACCAGATGGGCGGTTTCGACCGGCAGGCGATCCGCGACTCCTTCGAGCTGAGCGCGGGCCAGGAGCCGATCTCGGTCGCCGCCATCGGTCTGCTCGGCGATACGGATCAGCTGCCGGACGCGCTGCGCGAGCGCGAGCTCGCACCCCGCAGCCGGCGCCCGCTCGAGGAGATCGTGCTCGTCAACGACTGACGCCCCGTTCGACCGGAAGGCCTCGGGAGCTCGGGCCGGGGCCGGAGCCGGATTCAGTGCCGGCCGGGCCGGACTCGGGAGGTCCGAACGCGCCTCCGCCGGCCCGTCAGGGCACCGCGAACGGGCGCATGTCGATCCGGGCACCGGCGATCGTCGGATCCTCGCCCCGGATCAGCTGCGCCACGATCGATGCCGTGACCGGACCGAGCGAGAGACCGTGCATGTTGTGCCCGGCAGCGACGACGACCCCCGGGAGGCCGGGCGCCTCGCCGATGATCGGCAGTCCGCTCGGCGTCATCGGGCGGGGGCCGACCCACTCCTCCGTGCGCGCCGAGAGATCGAGGCCCCTGAGGTAGCCGCCGGCTCGCACGGCGACGAGGTCGAGGCGGTCGGGATGGAGCGCGTCGTAGCTCCGATCGAACTCCATGACGCCGACGATGCGCAGCCGGTCCGAGAGGGGGATCGCGACCACCCGGTCGCTGGCCGAGTGCACGAGGCCGCGCGGCATGGCGTCCGTCGGCACCGTGAAGCTGTACCCCTTGCCGGGGGCGATGGGCAGCCGCACGCCGCTGCGGCGCATCAGCTCCGAACTCCATGCGCCGGCGGCGACCACGACCCGCGGCGCGAAGATGGGGTCGCGCCCGGCCA
>NZ_JBHSRW010000253.1:0-3083 GCF_042659205.1 Leucobacter soli | reverse complement strand
GGCGCCTGGCGGCAGGATCGCGGGGCCGCGCCTCGCCGCATCCGCGTGAGCGGGGTGGGCGAGCTCGCCGACGCCTCGCTCAGCTTCCAGAGCATCGGCCAGTGGCGGGACGCCGGTCGCCTCGACTCGCTGCTCTCGCTCGCCGAGCTCGTCTGGCGGGATCGCGGCTACGGCGACTCCTGGTCCTACATGCTGCTCGCCGAAGGCCTGCTCGACATCGTCGCCGAGTTCGATGTCAAGGCCTACGACCTGGCCGCGCACGTGCCGATCGTGCGGGAGGCCGGGGGGTCGTTCACGGATGCGGAGGGTTCGCCGACCGCGTGGAACGGCAGCTCGCTCGCCACAAACGGGCTCCTGCACGAGGCAGTCGTCGCCGCGCTCCGCTCCGCATCCTGACGCATCCGGGGTTTCACCGAGGCATGCTCGGCGTTCAGGTCTCCGTCTGCCGCAGCATCGCCGGATCGATGCGGTCGAGAATCTTGCCGAGCGCCTCGCCCATCACCCGCACCTCGGCCTCGTCGAGGCCGTCGAAGATGATCCGCCGCACCTCGGCGACGTGGGCCGGCGCATGCTGCTCGAGGTGGGCGACGCCGGCGTCGGTCAGCACGGCGTTGGTCGCGCGCCCGTCGTCGGGGCAGGCGACTCGGCGCACCCAGCCCTGCTTCTCGAGCCGGGTCACGACGTGCGAGAGCCGCGAGAGCGACGAGGTCGACCAGAAGGCGAGATCGCTCATCGAGCGCGTGCGCTCCTCCGCCTCGCTGAGCATCGCGAGCACATGGTATTCGAAGAGGCTCAGCCCGGCATCCCGCTTCAGCTGCGCCTCGAGCTCACCCGGCAGCAGGGTCGTCAGCCCGATGAGCCGCATCCACGTCCGGCGCTCCTCCGGCGACAGCCACCGGGGCTCGGCGTCGGCGGAACCCGTGCCGACCGGGCTCGCCGCGGCGGGATCCACGCCGGCGGGCGGCGTCTCCTCCAGCGGTGCGGCCACGGCGAGTCCCCCTCGTCTTCCTTGCGTCGCCTCACATACTATCCGTGCGCGGTGGGACCCGCCCCGCCCGATACACCTCTTCGCCTTCGACCCAGGTCGAGGTGACGGCCGTGCCGAAGAGCTCGTCGCTTGGCACCTCGAACGGGTTGGGCTCGATGATCACCAGGTTCGCCAGATAGCCCTCGCGCACGTGGCCGGTATCGTGGTCGCGGTGGTTCACGTAGGCGCTGCCCGAGGTGTAGGCGGCGAGCGCGGTCGCGAGATCGAGCCGCTGGTGCTCGCCACCGAGCGGCGGAGCATCGTAGCCGGGCACCGCCCGGTTGACGGCGACCGCGATCGCGGCGAGCGGATCGGCCGACGAGACCGGCCAGTCGCTGCCGGCGGCCAGCTTCGCCCCGCCGCGCACGAGATCGCCGAAGGGGTACTGCCGGCGCTCCGCGCCGTCCTGCATGAACGGCAGCGTCAACGTGTCGAGCTGATCCTCGTGCGTGGCCCACAGCGCCTGCAGATTCGCAACCGCGTCGACCTCGGCGGAGCGAGGCGCGTCCGCCTCGGCGACGACCTGCAGGTGCGCCAGGTGGTGCCGATTGTCGCGCGGCCCGTTCTCCGCCCGGGCAGCGCCGACCGCGTCGAGCGCATCCCGCACTGCGCGGTCGCCGAGCGCATGGAAGTGGACCTGCATGCCTGCGGCGTCGAGGCGGGTCACGGCCTCGCGCATGATCTCGGGGGCGATGAACGAGATGCCGTGGTTGCAGGTGTCGTGGCCGCTCGCATCCCGATAGGGCTCGAGCATCGCGGCGGTGTAGTTCTCGGCGACGCCGTCGACCATCATCTTGACGGAGCCCAGCTCGAACCGACCGGCGCTGCCGCTCGAGGCGCGTTCGTCGCGGCGAGCGAGGATCCCCTCGATCTGCTCCAGCCCGACTCCGCGCTCCCACCACTGGGCTCCGATCACGTGCACCTTCAGCGTCCCCTCGTCGATCGCGCGCAGATAGGCCGCGGTGCCGTCGGGCACGGGCGCGTTGGCACTGCCGACGATCGCGTCCTGCCATCCGGTGATGCCGAGGGAGAGCATCTCCTCCTGCGCTCGGAGCAGTCCGCGGTAGACGAGATCGGGCGAGACCTCGGGCTTCACCTCGGCGAACAGCTCGGCGGCCCCCTCGTGGAAGGTGCCGGCCGGGTGGCCGTCGGCCTCGCGCTCGATGCGCCCGTCCTCGGGATCGGGGGTGCTCGCGTCGAGGCCCGCCAGGCGGATGGCCGCGGTGTTCGCCCACGCGCCGTGATGATCGCGGTTCATCAGGAAGACCGGCCGCTCCGGGACGATCGCGTCGAGCAGCTGCCTCGTCGGGGTGCCTCCCGGGTAGTGATCCATCGACCAGCCGGCGCCGACGATCCACGACTCCTCAGGATTCGCCGCGGCATAGGCCGCGATCGCGGCGAGCGCCTGCTCCGCGTTCTCGGCCTCGGTGAGGTTGCACTGCAGGAGCTCCACGCCGCCGCCGACGGGATGCACGTGCGCGTCCTGAAAGCCCGGTGCGAGAAGCGCGCCGTTCAGGTCGATGCGGCGGGTCCCCGGGCCGGCGAGCGTCTCGGTCTCCGCCTCGGGCACGACCGCCGAGATGCGTCCGTCCACCACCGACACGGCCATTCCCTCCAGCGGGAGCCCGACCCCGGTGAAGACCGGTCCCCCGGTGAACAGCACGTCAGCGCTCATGCGCGTCTCCTCCCACTCCGTCGTGATCCCTATCTCTCCGGGCAGCGTACCGGAGATCGGCGGCGCACTCGACAGCGCACTCGACAGCGTGGTCGGCAGCGCGCGCTGCAGCACGGGCGGCGACGCCGCACCGCGTAGGCTGAGGGATCATGAGCTCTGATCCCGTTCACCCCGGCTCGGACGCTCGCGCACGCGCGTCGCGCCCGGTCCTCGCCTCGGCCGCGGCGCTTGACGCCGCCCTGGTGCTCGCCTTCTCCGTGCTCGGCCGGCGTTCCCACGCCGAGGCGCTGACGATCGCCGGTATCTGGGAGACCGCGTGGCCGTTCCTCGCCGGGCTCGCCATCAGCTGGCTCGCCGCGCTCGTCTGGCGCCGCCCGACCG
>NZ_JBHSRW010000252.1:0-3106 GCF_042659205.1 Leucobacter soli | reverse complement strand
ATCGGCGGCCCCGCATCCGCGGCAGGGGCGGCTGCATCTGCCGGTGCGCGACCCGGCGTTCGCTCGTGACCAGACGCGTACTCGTGGTGTTCGTCGCCGTGCTCACCGCGGCGGCGCTCGTGATCACGGCCTGCGCGCCGGTCATCGGGTCGCTCTTCCGCTCCCCGGCCGGCGTGCCGGAGCCGGACGCGGACTTCGCGAGCTTCGCCGAGCAGGAGCCGAGGTGGGGAGACTGCGGCGGTAGCAGCGTCTGCGCCGACGTCTACGCCCCGCTCGATTGGACCGATCCGGAGGGTGAGCGGATCACGCTGCGCCTGGTGAAGCACCCGGCGACGGGCGGCGACCCGATCGGGACGCTCTTCGTGAACATCGGCGGCCCGGGCGCCTCGACGGCCGACGCGGTCCTGGGCAACGTCGACGGGCTCGTGAACGCGCAGGTGCGGGAGCGCTACGACGTGGTCGGCTGGGATCCGCGCGGCGTCGGCAGCTCCTCGGCGGTGCGCTGTTTCGATGACGCCGGCCTCGACGAGTTCCTCTACGGCACCGGCGACCCGGAGGCCGACGGCGCGAACCTGGAGTTCGGCAGCGACGCGTGGATCGAAACGGTTCTCGAGTCGAACGCCGAATTCGGGGCGGCCTGCGCCGACGGGACCGGTGCACTGCTCGGGCACGTCGACACCGGTTCCACGGTGGAGGATCTCGAGATGCTGCGCGCGATCGTCGGCGATGAACGGCTCGCCTACCTCGGCTATTCGTACGGCACCCGGATCGGTGCGCTCTACGCCGACGCCCACCCGGAGCGAGTCGGGCGCCTGGTGCTCGACGGCGCGATGGATCCGGCCGCCGACATCACGGAGATCGCCCGCCGTCAGGTGATCGGCATCGAGGCCGCGCTGCGGGCCTACGTCGCCGATTGCCTCGGCCGGGCCGGATGCCCCCTGACCGATGATGCCGACGCGGGGATGGCGCGCATCGCAGAGCTGCTGGCCGACGTAGAGGCGGACCCGATCCGTGCGGACGACGGGCGGATGCTCTACGGCTCGACGTTGTTCACCGCGCTGGTCGCGCCGCTGTACGCATCGCAGCGCTGGCCCGAGCTCGACGTGCTCCTCGAAGAGGTCGCGGATGGGCGGGCGGAGCAGGCGTTCCGGCTCGCCGACCGCTACAACGGCCGGGTCGACGGGGTCTACCGCAGCAACCTCATCGAGGCGTTCACCGCCATCAACTGCCTGGACTACCCGCGGCAGCCCGCACAGGACTTCGACGCCCTGCGTGCCGAGGCCGAGGCGACCATGAGCCTCGCGCCGGTAACGGGCCGCTACCAGAGCTTCAGCGGACTCGGCTGCGCGGAATGGCCCGCCCCCGCGGTCGACGTGACCGGGCCGGTGACGGCGCCGGGCGCCGATCCGATCCTCGTCGTCGGCACCACCGGCGACCCCGCGACGCCCTACGCCTGGGCGGAGTCGCTCGCCGAGCAGCTCGAGAGCGGCGTGCTGCTCACCTACGTCGGAGAGGGGCACACCGCGTACGGAGAGAGCGCCTGCATCGACGCGATCGTCGACGACTACCTGCTGAGCGGCGCCGTGCCGGAGCCGGCGGCGGCCCGGTGCGAGGCGGGCGGCTGAGAGGCCGTCGGAGCACTACTTCTCAGGGGTGCGACCCGTGGAGGTCCCGGTGCGTTGTGGGCCCGCGAGCCGTGATAGAGTTTTAGCTTGTGTCGGGCATCGCCCGGCCGCGCCGCCTTAGCTCAGGGGTAGAGCAGTTCCCTCGTAAAGAACAGGTCGTCGGTTCAAATCCGACAGGCGGCTCCACTTCGCTTCAGATGTATCTCGGGGACGGTCGAACCGACGACCTACGGTCGGCGTCGCCGTGAGCGCCGCCATGATTCGCGGCAGAACGCGTCGCGTTCTGCCGTTGGTGCGAATCATGCCAATCCGACAGGCGGCTCCACGAGTTGAGGCCCGCGCAGCGGGCCTCAACTGTTTCGCCGCCGATCGGATTTCCGAGAACCGATTACTGCGGGCGCAGAGCACCCGCAGCGCCATCGCCGCGCAAAGCGATGCTTTGCGGGAGCGGCTGGGCGCAGTTCAAATCCGACAGGCGGCTCCACTTCGCCTCATGCTCGTTGCGCATCCTTGCCGCGCGTCAACCGATAGCGTGCGTATGCGCCCACACGACTGCCTGGATCCGATCCCGCACCCCGAGCTTCTGCAGGATGTTCGAGACGTGCGTCTTCACTGTCGCGTCTCCGAGAAACAGCTCTCCTGCGATCTCGGCGTTGGAGCGGCCCTCCGCCAGCAGCGACAGCACCTCGCGTTCCCGCTCGGTCAGACCCGCCCGCGCGAACGCGGCGTCGCGGCCTCCCGGGCCGGTCGTGCCATCGTCATCGCCGGGGTTCGTGACCGGCTGAAGCGCTGCCCCTGCCGTGCCATCCGCACCGGCGATCCGATCCAGCACCGCTCGCGTCACGTCCGGGCCGAGCAGCGCCTGGCCCGCGGCGAGGCTGCGCACCGCCTCGATGAGCTGCTCGGCGCGCGACGTCTTGAGGAGGAACCCGCTGACTCCGGCCGCCAGCGCATCGAAGAGGTAGGTCTCATGCCCGAAGGTGGTCAGGATGAGGATCGCCGGCGCAGGAGCTTCAGGGGCGGCACCTGAAGCGGCATCGGAGGCGGCCCCCGCGCCCGTAGCGAGGGAGCGAGCATCGGCGAGGATCCTCCGAGACGCCTCGATGCCGTCCAGCACCGGCATCTCCACGTCCATGCAGACGACGGTGGGCGCGAGTTCGGAGGCGGCGCGCACGGCCTCCTCGCCGTTCGCGGCCTCGCCGACGACCTCGATGTCGGGTTCGGATTCGAGGATCACGCGGAAGCCCGAGCGCACCAACTCCTGGTCGTCGACGAGCAGCACCCGGATCATGCCGAAGCTCCGGCCGGCGACTCTGCGGCCGGCACCTCGGCGAGCGGCACCTCGGCGCGGACGATGAAGCCGCCCTGCTCGCGCTGCTCCGCCACGACAGTACCTCCGACCGCTCCGATCCGCTCGCGCATCCCGCGCAGGCCGGCCCCGATCCCGCTGCCGTTGCCGGCACCGGCACCGATCCCGCTCC
>NZ_JBHSRW010000251.1:0-3121 GCF_042659205.1 Leucobacter soli | reverse complement strand
GCGGCACGGCGTCGAGCGCGAGCGCGGTCACCCCGCGAGTGGCGAGCGCCTCCAGCAGCTCGGGGCTCAGCGCGGGGCTCAGCAGGCCGATCAGCGTCGCACCGGGCTGCAGCAGCGCGATCTCCTCGGCACTCGGCGCATTCACGCGGAGGACGACGTCGGAGGACCAGGCTTCGGCGCGCTCGACCGTTCGCGCTCCGGCCTCGGCGTAGGCCGCGTCGGAGAAAGCGGACCGGGCGCCCGCACCGCGCTGCACCACGACCTCGTAACCGAGAGCGAGGATCCTCGCGACGGTGGTCGGGGTGACCGCGACGCGGTTCTCATTCGGGGGCTCGGCGACGATGGCGAGGCGCATGCACACTCCTAGCTCGAGGATCGGATGACGGATGCTCGCCGAGCTGGACGCCGGCCGCACCGCCAAGTGACGGGACGCGAGGACCGCACCCGTCTCCACCATGCAAGCTAGCAGACACCGCATGCCGCACGCGGGTACCGCCGCGTGAGTCCGCGGACCCCGAGTCGAACGCCAAGGACTACCCATTTGGAAAGTCCTGCGCTCTCGTCCATCCCCCATGCACTCTCGTCACAGGGCCCGCTCTTCCGCGCCTCCGAGCGGCTGCCTAGACTCATGACACACCCATCGCGCCGCCGCCGGGGTGCCCGGCAACGACGCCATCCTGAGAGGAAGACACGTTCGATGAGTGAACAGACCGCCTCCGAGGCCGAGCACGATCCCGGTCTCAGCCGCCGTACCCTGGGCGTCCCGTCCATCACCCTCATGATCATCGCGGCCTCCGCGCCGCTCACCGTCGTCGCCGGCGGCGTCACGACCTCCTTCGCCGTGACCGAGTCGCTCGGAGTCCCGCTCGGCTTCCTGGTCATCGCGGTGATCCTGACCGTCTTCTCCGTCGGCTACACCGCGATGGGCCGGCACATCACGAACGCCGGCGCCTTCTACGCCTACATCTCCCAGGGCATCTCCCGCCCGTTCGGCGTGGGCGCATCGCTCGTCGCCCTCGTCGCCTACAACGCGATGCAGATCGGCATCTACGGCCTCTTCGGCTTCCAGCTCTCCATGTTCCTCGAAGCGAAGTTCGGGTTCGCATCGCCGTGGTGGCTCTGGATCATCCTCTGCATCGTCGTCGTCGGCGTGCTGGGGGTCAACAAGATCGACCTCTCCGCGAAGGTGCTCGGCGCCCTCGTGGCACTCGAGTTCCTCGTCGTGATCGTCTTCGACATCGTCTCGCTCGCGGTCGCCCCCGAGGGCGTCACCGCGACCACGCTGAACCCGGCCGAGCTCTTCGGACCGTCGCTCGGCATCGTGCTCGTCTTCGGCGTCGCCGCGTTCATGGGCTTCGAGGGCGCCGCGATCTACGGCGAGGAGGCGAAGGATCCGAAGCGGACCGTCCCCCGGGCCACCTACGCCGCCGTCGCCATCATCGGCCTCTTCTACGCGTTCAGCGCCTGGGCGTTCTCGGTCGGCATCGGCCCCTCGAACATCGTGGGCTCCTCGCAGGAGTTCGGCCCGGACCTCATGTTCGTCTTCATGAGCGATCACATGAGCGTGCTGTTCGTCGACGTGATGAACATCCTCTTCCTCACGAGCCTCTTCGCCGCCCTGCAGTCGTTCCACAACGCGGTCGCACGCTACTTCTTCTCCCTCGGCCGCGAGGGCGTGCTGCCGGGCTGGTTCTCGCACACCTCGAAGCACGGCGCCCCGTGGGCCGGTTCGGTCGCGCAGACCGTGCTCGCCCTGGCCGTGACGATCGGCTTCGCCGTCCACGGCAGCACCGGCGGAGCCGAGGCGATGGAGGCCTCGACGGGCAACCCGGCCTTCCTCTACCCGGTGCTCACGATGTTCACCTGGCTCACGAACACGGGCGCAATGGGCCTCGTACTGCTGATGGCCGTGATCGCCGCGGCGGTGATCGGCTTCTTCCGGCGCGACCGTCGCGGCCTCAGCGTCTGGACCACGCTCATCGCGCCCATCATCTCGGGTCTGCTCCTGCTCTGGGTGTTCATCATGATCGTCGCGAACTTCCACATCCTGCTGGGCGAGGCGAGCCCGGGCTTCGGAACCTACATCCTGCCGATCATCGTCCTGCTCGCCGGGCTGATCGGCATCATCTGGGGCGGCGCGCTCAAGTCGCGGAACCCCGAGGTGTACCAGCGGATCGGTCACGGCACCGAGCCGGGCGCGTACGGCACCGAGGTGATCGACGTCGTCGAGGAGTAGCCGGCGTTTCCGCTCCGCATCCGAGGGGTGTCGTTCGGCTCCGCCGAGCGGCGCCCCTCGGTCGTGCGGTCGGCAGTGCGATCGACAGGGCGGCCGGCCGGGCGATCGACGATGCGGCCGGCAGTGCGATCAACCGTGCGAGGCGATGAAGGCCTCGACCTCGGCACGGTCGGCGTAGGAGGACTGCGCTCCGACGCGCTGCACCGAGACCGCGGACACCGCTGTCGCGAAGCGCACGGCGTCGAGCAGGCTGGACCCTGCGGCGAGTTCCGCTGCGACCGCGCCGACGAAGGCATCGCCCGCACCGGTCGTATCGACCGCCGTGACGGGGTACGCCGCGACGCGCTCCGTACCGTCGGCATCGGCGATCAGGGCGCCGTCCGCGCCGATCGTGACGACCACCGACCGCGCACCCGCCTCGCGCAACCGGGCTGCGAGTCTGGGATAGTCGTGGGCATCCGGATCCTGCACCCCGGCGCCGAGCACCTCGAGCGCCTCGTGCTCGTTGACGATCAGCGGATCGCAGAGCGCGAGCGTCTCGGCGTCGAGCCGCGCGGCCGGAGCCGCGTTCAGGATCACCCGGACCCCGCCGGCGGCGGCCCGCGCCGCGACGTGGAACGCGGTCTCACGAGGGATCTCGAGGCTCAGCACGACGACGCGCGCCGCAGTCCAGAGCTCGGCGCTGCGATCCACGAGTTCGATGTCGAGCGCGTGGTTGGCCCCGGGCGATACCACGATGGAGTTCTCCCCGTCCGGGGTGAGGTAGATGATCGCCGTCCCGGTCGGGCGCTCGGACTCGGCCAGTCCCGCGGTGTCGACTCCCGCCGCCGCAAGCTGCTCGCGCAGATAGGCGCCGTTCGCGTCGCGCCCCACGCAGCCGACGAA
>NZ_JBHSRW010000250.1:0-3130 GCF_042659205.1 Leucobacter soli | reverse complement strand
CCGCGGGCGGCTCGGAGTCCGGCGAGCCAGGTGAGTCCGGGGCCGCCGCGGCGCGACCGCTCGCGAGCGTCGAGCAGACGCTTGCGGAGCTGCGTGCGCGCCCCGACTACGCCGGGGTCGGCGTCGGTGCGCTGACGGGGGCCATGCGTCCCGAGGAGAAGGCCGCGGTGATGCGGGCGTTCGCCGCGGGCGAGCTCGACGTGCTCGTCGCGACGACGGTGATCGAGGTCGGCGTCAACGTGCCGAACGCGTCGACGATGATCGTCCGCGATGCGGATCGCTTCGGGATCTCCCAGCTGCATCAGCTCCGCGGCCGGGTCGGCCGCGGCGAGCATCCTGGCCTCTGCCTGCTGCTCACCACGGCTGAACCCGGCACGGTGGCGCGCGAACGGATCGAGGCCGTGGCCGCGACCTCCGACGGCTTCGAGCTCGCCGAGCGGGACCTCGAGCTGCGCCGCGAGGGCGACATCCTCGGCACGGCGCAGTCGGGCGGCCGTTCGACGCTCAGGCTGCTGCGCGTCGCCGAGCACGGCGAGCTGATCGAGCACGCGAGGGAGGTTGCGGCGGCGCTGCTCGACCGCGATCCAGATCTCGAGGGTGCGCCCGGCCTTGCCGAGATGCTGCGTCGCGAGGCCGAGCAGCGGCGGCTCGACAACCTGGCGAAGTCGTGATGCAGGACGGGACGATCCGGCGCGAAGGCATGCCCCACCCTCTAGGCTGGTCGTCATGAGCAGTATCGCCGTCGTACCCGGTTCGTTCGATCCCGTCACCCTGGGTCACCTCGATGTGATCCGACGCGCCGCGACGATCTTCGACGAGCTTCATGTGCTCGTCGTGCACAACCCCGGAAAGTCGGCCATGCTGCCGATCGCCGAGCGCGTGAACCTGCTGCAGAAGTCCATCGACGAAGATCCGGAGATGCCGGACAACATCACGGTGGCCTCGTGGTCGGTCGGCCTGCTCGTCGACTACTGCACCGAGGTCGGGGCGAACGTGCTGGTGAAGGGCATCCGCTCGCAGATCGACGTCGCGTACGAGACGCCGATGGTGCTGATGAATCGCAGCCTCGCGGGCGTCGAGACGATCTTCCTGCTGCCCGAGCCGAGCCATTCGCACGTCTCGAGCTCGCTGGTCCGCCAGGTTGCCGCGCTCGGGGGAGACGTGAGCGAGTACGTGCCGCCGGCCGTGGCGCAGTTCCTCGACAAGACCCGCCCGGCCTGAGGCCCGGAGGCCCCGCGGCCGCGGGCATCGGGTATTCGGCTGCTCCCCGGCAAGTAGGGGTAGGCTGTCCCGGTGACCAGCAGCCGCGCCTACGAAGAGAACGTCCGAGAGATCATCAATCGCCCGGGCGAGATGCGGGAGCGCGAGCGCGGTTTCGACGCGCCGGAGTCGTTCGGCGAGGCTCTGGCCACGGTCCCGGCCGGTGAGCGGGTCGACCTCGAGGTGCGTCTCGAGTCGGTTCACGAGGGGATCCTGGTCTCCGCGCACGTTGACACGACGATGCATGCCGAGTGCGGCCGCTGCCTCGAACCGTTCACCGCGCCCTTCGAAGTCGATTTCCAGGAGCTTTTCGCGTATACTCCTTCGGAGGCCGACGAGTACGGGGTTCACGGTGATCACGTGAATCTTGAACCCCCGCTCCGAGACGCGGTAGTGCTTGCACTGCCGTTTCAGCCTGTGTGCCGCCCGGATTGCCCCGGTCTCGACCCCGAGACCGGTGATCTGCGCGATGCCGAGGCTGCAGCCGAGTCCGTCGCGGTCGATCCGCGCTGGGCTGCGCTGGCCGGGTTTCTGGCTGAAGATGAAGACGTGGATCGGGTATCCGATCCTGAAAGCAAGTAGGAGAGAGAGCATCATGGCTGTTCCCAAGCGCAAGATGTCGCGTTCGAACACCCGTCACCGTCGTTCGGCGTGGAAGGCCGAGGCCCCGAAGCTGGTCAAGACCGTCGAGAACGGTAAGACCGTCTACAGCCTCCCTCACCGCGCTCGCGTGGTCGAGGACTCGCAGGGCACCCCGCTCTTCCTCGAGTACAAGGGCCGCAAGGTCGCCGACGCCTGAGCTGATGGCATGGTGGTGCAAGCGCCATCGTTGCTGTGTGGGTGACATCGCGTGCGATGTCACCCACTTTCAGTTGGTGCAGACGTGTGCCGTCGAGGTGGAAAGAGTTCGGTTGAGGCATGAGTGATGGCGTCGAGGCGAACCCGGGGGTCGCCGGGCAGTCGGAGCCGCCGCAGGACGATGCGGAGCCTGCTCGCGAGACCGACGGATTCCTCGCGCCCTTCGACGTCAGCGTCGATCCGGATCTCCTCGAGCTCGCGCTGACGCACCGCTCCTGGGCGTTCGAGCACGGGGGAGCTCCGCACAACGAACGGCTCGAGTTCCTGGGCGATTCGATCCTCGGCCAGGCGGTCACCGTCAAGCTGTTCCGTGACTTCCCAGATCTGGACGAGGGTGAGCTGGCCAAGCGCCGCGCCGCGCTCGTTTCGACGGTCGCCCTCGCCGAGATCGCGCGCCGCATCGACTTGGGCGCTCAGCTCCGACTCGGTGTCGGCGAGGAGCGTACGGGTGGGCGCGGCAAGGACAGCATCCTGGCCGACACCGTCGAAGCGATCATCGGCGCCGTCTACCTGTCGACCGACCCCGGGACCGCGGCGGATTTCGTGCTGCAGCTGGTCGACCCGCTCCTCGACGATCCCGAGCGCTTCACCATCGCCCTCGATCCGAAGACGACTCTGCAGGAGCTCGCGGCGGCCCGCGGCCTGCCGCATCCCCTGTACGAGGTGACGAGCGAGGGGCCGGATCACGATCGCCGGTTCACGGCGCACGTCGAGCTGGACGGAGCTGCCGGCAGGGGCGTCGGCACGAGCAAGAAGGCCGCTGAGCTCGCCGCAGCCCGCGACGCGGTCGGGCAGCTCTACGCGCGCAGGTCGACCCGCAAGAAGCGGAGGTAGCAGTGCCCGAGCTGCCCGAGGTGGAGGTCGTGCGCCTCGGCCTCGCGCCGGCGGTCTCCGGTGCGACGGTGGTCGCGGTCGAGGTCCGGGACCACCGTGCGCTCAAGCGCCATGTGCCGGGCACCGGAGACGACGGTCTCGGCGGGCACGGCGTCACCCTCGCACCGGAGGCGGGTGC
>NZ_JBHSRW010000249.1:0-3138 GCF_042659205.1 Leucobacter soli | reverse complement strand
CTGCGCGACGACAACCCGCTGGGCGTGCCGCAGGCCTTCTCGCCGGCCGGCGAGTCCCCGCAGTGGGGCGCGCGCTGGCGCTGAGGCTTCAGCGCCTGACGATCAGTTCCAGAGCACCGCGAGCGCGACGTTCAGCACGCCGAGGCCGGCCACCGCGCCGAGCACACCCGCGGGCACGCTCTCCTTCTTGCGGTTCAGCAGCACGATCACGATCATCACGATCAGCACCACCATCTTGAGCGTGATCTTGAGGTTGTCGACCGGCTCGTCGAGCATGTAGCGCATCGCGACCAGCAGGAGACCCGTCACGAACATCGTGGAGAGCCCGTGCAGCACCCCGTTCGTGATCACCGCCGCGCCGGCCTTGACCTTCGACATCTGCGCCATGACGCTTCCGAACACGGCGGCGAAGCCGACGATGTGCAGAACGACCAGAATCCCCTTGACGATTTCCATAGCCTCATTCTCCCGGTCGAGCGAGGCGGGCGCAAAGAAGGGCAGGCTGGGTCACATCAGATGATGGGACGTCGACGGGAGGCCCATCGGGTCAGTGGAAGAAGTGGCGCTCCCCGGTGAAGTACATGGTCGCGCCGGCCGCCGCGGCCGCCGCGACGACCTCCGCGTCGCGCACCGATCCGCCGGGCTGCACCACCGCGCGCACGCCCGCGTCGAGCAGCACCTGAAGGCCGTCGGCGAACGGGAAGAACGCGTCCGAGGCGGCGACGGAGCCCGAAGCCCGCTCCCCTGCGCGCGACACGGCGAGTCGGCACGAGTCGACGCGGTTCACCTGCCCCATGCCGACGCCGACGGAGGCTCCACCGCTCGTCAGCAGGATCCCGTTCGACTTCACGGCGCGGCAGGCCCGCCAGGCGAACTCGAGCTCTGCCAGCGTCGCCGCGTCGGCCGGCTCGCCCGCGGCGAGCGTCCACTCCCCGACAGGGGCGAAGGAGCGGTCGGCGTCCTGCAGCAGGAACCCTCCGGAGACCTGACGCAGCTCCAGCGGGTTCGGCGCGAAGTCGACGGGCAGCACCAGCAAGCGCACGTTCTTCTTCTGCGTGAGGATCGCCAGCGCCTCCGGCTCGAACCCGGGGGCGACGATCACCTCGGTGAAGATCTCGGCCACGGCCTCCGCCATGCCCTTCGTCACCGTGCGGTTCGCCGCGATGACTCCGCCGAACGCGGAGACCGGGTCGCAGGCGTGCGCCAGACGGTGCGCCTCGGCGATGGGATCGGCCGCACCCTCGGGTGCGACGGCGATTCCGCACGGGTTCGCATGCTTGATGATCGCCACGGCCGGGCGCTCGTGGTCGTTGGCGGCGCGCAGCGCCGCGTCCGCATCGACGTAGTTGTTGTAGGACATCTCCTTGCCGTGCAGCTGCGCGGCCTGGGCGATGCCGGATCCTTCGCCCTCCGTGAAGAGCGCGGCGCGCTGGTGGCTGTTCTCGCCGTAGCGCAGCACGGCCTCGCGCAGCCCGAAGATCTCGAAGCCGAGCGTTGTCGCGCTCAACGAGCCGTCGGCCGGGGCTTCGAAGATCGCATCGATCGAATCGTCCTGCTCGTCGGTCGCGTCGGCCGGGGCCTCGCTCCAGTCGAGCTCCTCCTGTTCCAGGAACCAGTTCGCGACGGCGGCATCGTACTGGGCCGTATGCACGAAGGCGTCGGTGGCGAGCGAGCGGCGCAGTGCGAGCGAGGTGCCGCCGACCGCGACCGCGGCGATGACCTCGTCGTATCGGGCGGGCGAGACGACGATCGCGGCGTTGGCGTGGTTCTTCGCGGTGGCCCGCACCATGGCCGGGCCGCCGATGTCGACGTTCTCGATCACGTCGGCCGCCGGCTTGCCCGCGGCGACGGTCTGCTCGAACGGGTAGAGGTTCACGACGACGAGCTCGAAGGGCGCGAAGCCGAGTTCGTCGAGCTGGTCGCGGTGCGAGGCGAGGCGCAGGTCGGCGAGCAGCCCCGAGTGGATCGCCGGGTGCAGCGTCTTCACCCGGCCGTCGAGCACCTCGGGGAAGCCGGTGACCTCGGCCGCTTCGACCACGGGATGCCCGGCGTCGCGGATGGTCGCGGCGGTCGAGCCGGTCGAGACGATCTCGACGCCGGCCGCGACGAGCGCCTCCGCCAGCTCGAGCAGCCTCGTCTTGTCGCTCACCGAGATCAGTGCGCGTCGCACCGGGATCAGATCGCGGTGCTCGTAGAGGCTGGGGTCGTGGCTCTGTACTGCCATGCGGGTCGGTCTCCTCGGTGTTCTGGCGTAGGTTCTGGCGGGTATCTCGGCGCGGGGCTCTGCTCGTGTGCTCTGCTGCTCGGTGGCGACGCTATGGCCTCAGTCGGAGAGCTGCAGTTCGCCGGTCGCGATCGCGCGCACCGTGTCGACGAGCAGGGGACGCTCCACCTGCTTGATGCGCTCGTGCAGCTCGTTCTCGCCCTCGCCGGGACGGATCTCGACGCGGGCCTGGCGCAGCACCGGCCCGGTGTCGACGCCTTCGTCGATGACGTGAACGGTGACACCGGTCTCGGTCGCGCCGGCGGCGAGCGCGTCGCGCACCGCGTGGGCTCCGGGGTGGAGGGGCAGCAGCGCGGGATGGGTGTTGATGAGGCGCGGCGAGAACTCGTGCACGAAGCCGGCGGGCAGGATCCGCATGAGTCCGGCGCTCACGACGAGCCCCGAATCCGGGCCCGTGCCGACGCCGTGCTTCTGGATCGCGGCGGCGAGGACCTGCCCCCACTCCTCGCGGTCGTCGTAGTCCTGCGGCCGCACGATGAACGTGGGCACCCCGGCGGCCGTCGCATGCGCGAGCCCGGGCGCCTCGGTGTCGGAGCCCACGGCGACGATCCGGGCCGGGTAGGCGGGATCCGCCGCCGCATCGAGCAGGGCTTTGAGGTTGCTGCCGCTCCCGGAGATCAGCACGCAGACGTTCAGCACCCGTACAGTCTACCGTCGTGCCGGATGGGATCAGGTGTGCACGATCTCGTCGACCAGGGCGATCGGGCGCTCCGCGGCGATCTGCGTCTCCTCCTGAGCCGCCCAGCTGTCCCAGTGGGGCGCGAAGATCTCGCCGTCGCGTGCGAGGGCCCGTTGCCGGCGGAGCGGAGCCGGGCACTCGAGCCAGAGGCTGCGCACCGGGGCCGGTGTCCGGG
>NZ_JBHSRW010000248.1:0-3144 GCF_042659205.1 Leucobacter soli | reverse complement strand
CGATGCCGCGCGCGTCGATCTCCTCGGCCGCGCCGAAGCCGACGGCGCCGCGCCCCCATTCCGCGACGAGCGGCCCGAGGGCTTCGCGCCGCTTCTCGCTCAACAGCTTGGAGTCGCGCAATCCCTCGGGGAACGCCGTCGTGCCGGAGCCGACGGCGTGGGCGCCGACCGCCACTGGGCCGGCGATGGCGCCGCGGCCCACCTCGTCTATCCCGATGACGAGCTCGGCGCCTGCCGCGAAGCAGGCCGCTTCGACCTCGAGCGTCGGATCGCGGCTCTCGCGCCCGGGGTCACTCCCCGCCATGCGTCTGCTGCGCCTGCTCGACCCCGGTGAAGGTGTCCGGGTAGTTGCCGAGCACGCCGAAGCGGCTCAGCGGCCAGTTCAAGACGAACGCGCGGCCGACGATCTCGTCCTCGGTGACGAATCCCTTGCCCGGCTGCTCCTGGTTGTAGCGGGAGTCGCGGCTGCTGTACCGGTTGTCGCCCATGACCCAGACGGCCCCCTCCGGCACCGTCACATCGAAGTCGATCCCGGAGGATCGGCTCTCGCCGTCGGGGATCACGATGTAGGGCTCGTCGAGCGGCACTCCGTTGACGGTGACGCGCCCCTCCGCATCGCAGCAGGCGACCCGGTCCCCGCCGATGCCGATCACGCGCTTCACCACGTAGTCGGTGCTCGTGTCGGCCGCGAGGCCGACCGTCTGCAGCACCGATTCGAGCGGCGAGGGCGCGGCCGTGTTCACGCTCGGCGGCAGGTTCAGCCAGCCGCCCGGATCGCGGAACACGACGATGTCGCCGCGGTTCACGCCCACGACGCCGGGCACGAGCTGATTCACGAGGATGCGGTCGTCCACCTCGAGCGTGTGCTCCATCGAGCCCGAGGGGATGTAGAAGCTGCGCACCAGGAAGGTCTTCAGCAGGAACGAGATCAGGAACGCGACGACCAGGATCACGACCAGGTCGCGCAGGAACCCGAGGAACCCGCCTCGGCGGGACTTGCCCGCGGGGGCGGCGGCGGTGTCGGTCATGTCCCTCCGGGATCCTCATGGCTGGTAGGCGGTGCTTCGGCATGGGGCGCACGCCGAACCGGGGCGTCTGCCGAGCACAGACGCTTCAGGCTCCCATCCGCAACCGGAGGGAGCCTGAGAGCGTTGAAGGTTCAGCGTGGTACGCGGAGGCGTCGAGCGCTCAGGCGTCGTCGCGCTTCTCCTTGATCTTGGCCTTCTTGCCGGTGAGACCGCGCAGGTAGTAGAGCTTGGCACGGCGCACGTCGCCGCGGCTCACGACCTCGATCTTGTCGATGGCCGGCGAGTGGACCGGGAACTTGCGCTCCACGCCCACCTGGAAGCTGATCTTGCGGACGGTGAAGGTCTCGCGGACGCCATCGCCGTGGCGGGCGATCACGATGCCCTGGAACACCTGGACGCGCGAGCGGTTGCCCTCGATGATGTTCACGTGCACCTTGACGGTGTCACCGGCCCGGAAATCGGGGATGTCGCTCTTGAGGGAGGCGGCGTCGACGTGGTCGAGCTTCTGCATGATGGTCTCTCTCTGCGTCCGCCGCGAGTCGGGGCGCATGACTAGTTTTCGAAAGAATGCGGTGCTTCACGGTTCGTGCGGACCCTCGCGGCAGTACCGCACCGTGGCACAAGGATCTATTATGCCACAGGTCCGACCGCGCGCGCATCACTCGTCGTCGAGGAGGCTCGAGTCGAAGATCCAGGTCTTGACAGGCCGGGAGGCGTCGGCGACGTCGCGCTCGCCGAGCGGCGTCGTGAGCGTGATCGTGTACGGAGTCGGCGGGAACCCCGCGCAGTCGTAGGCGCCGTCGGGCAGGGGCCGCACGCCGAGCAGGACGCGCACCTCGGTGTCGTCCTCCTCGAGGCTCACGACCTCGATCCGGTCGGGCATGTCCGCGTCCCCGCCGCAGCTCGGATCGAGCACCATCAGATTGAGCTCGCGGGAATCCCTCGTCGGCAGAGCGTCCTGGTCCATCCAGACGTGGGGCACCTGCAGTTCGCCGAGGTCGACCGTCAGGGTGCAGGAGCCCTCGGCGCCGACCGCCCACCCCGGCCACAGCTCGGTGGTCAGGCTGATCCGTTCGGTGTCCTGCTCCGCGGTGGGATCGTAGGGGACGGTTCCGGCGTCGTCCACGCCGGTCTCTCCGGTGGCCTCCCCGGCGGCACCGCGCGCGGCGTCCGTCACGCCGGCGCCGATGGCGAAACGGTGCCGGATCAGGACGATCCGCGTCTCGTTCCGCTCAGCGACGCTCCAGCTCTCGGGGTGGTCGAGATCGAGCGGCGAACCGTCGTCGTAGGTGGCGTTCGCGATCGCGGCCTGCCCGGCCTCGTCGAGGTCGGCGATGCGCACCGGGTCGTCGATCACGGACCGCGGGATCCGCTCACCCATGCACAGGAAGGAGTCGCTGCTCGGCCCGACGTCCGTGGACGAGCCGGGCTCGGCCGCGCCGGGGCTCCCGGCGGGAGCGGCGCACCCGGAGAGCAGTACCGCCGCGTTCAGCGCCACCGCCACTGCCGCTACGACGACCGCCGTCCTGCCGCCTTCCAGCAGACTCCTCATGCGCGCTCCCCCTCCATCACCCGGCACGAAGCCGCCGGATCTCAACTGCCGGATCTCATCGGCTACTCGTGAATGTCCTCCGCACCGGTAGGCGTCTCAGATCGCTGCTCCCGGGTTCACTGCGCGCCAACCATCCCGCCCAGTTCGCGGCAGAAGTCGTCGCTGCGCCCCTCGTCGCTGCTCCCCTCGTCGTCGGGGAACACCGCGATCGACCCGTCGGGCAGCTCGCAGACGGCCAGCTCGGGCGCCGATGTTTTCTCACCGTCGGACGCCGAGGCTCCCAGGCCGCCGGACTCCGAGTACGCGAGGGGCACGCGAGCCTCCCAGATCAGTTCGCAGGCGGCGACACCGCCCTCGGTGCCGCCCGTCGCCGGCTCGATCGTCACGGTCGGCGCGTCCGCGTCCGCCTGCTCGTAGCAGACCACGGTCTGCCGCTGATCCTCGTCCGGGACTCCGCTCTCCTCGCGCGCCAGCTGCGTATCGGCCGGAGCCACCGCCTGTCGCATCGAACCGCCGGCCACCACCGCGACGGCGGTCAGCGCTGCGGCGGCGGCACCGACCGCG
>NZ_JBHSRW010000247.1:0-3166 GCF_042659205.1 Leucobacter soli | reverse complement strand
CGGCCCGGTCGCCGCGTCGTCGGCCACGGTGATGGGCGGCGGGATCACGCTGCTCGGCCTCGTCGGCGTGGCCACCGCCGTGCTGGCGATCCGCCCTCGCGCACGGGCGTGACACGCGGCTACTTCAGCACCCGATACCCGCGGCTCGGATCGTAGCCGTGGATCTCCCGCGTATCGAGAACGGCCATGAAGTCGAGGACCCCGCCGGTGATCACCTGGCCGGGAACGAGGACGGGGAACCCGGGCGGATAGGGCGTCACGAATCCGGCGCTGACCGGCTGCTCGCCGCGATCGACCCGTTCCCGCAGCTCGGCCGGCTGCACGTACTCGACGGCCGATCGGCGCTGCCCGCGGAAGAATGCCGCGCGCATATCGCCGTCGGGCAGCTCCGCATCGGTGGCGTAGCCGTCGGAGAACGAGCTGAAGTCGGGCAGCGGCGGCATCGCGACCTCGCCGGGCAGCGGCAGTTCGGGATCGCGCTGCTCGCGAGCCTCCTCGAAGCGCTCCGCGAGCTTCACGAGCACCTCGATCAGGTAGGCGATGGCGCTGCGGGAGGTGCCGATGTTCGTCATGAACAGCACGGTGTTCCGGCTGGTCTTGTTCACCTGCACGCCGTAGCGGTCCATCAGGTAGTCGTGCTTGAAGGTGTCGCCGTCGACCCCCGTGCGCGTGATCTCGACCGTGATGCGGCTCGGATCGATCACGAACTCGTCGCTCGCCCAGGCCCGCCACATCGTCGCGAGGCCGTCGCGCAGCGGCATGGGGCGGCCCGAGGCGCGATGCTCGGCCGGGATCAGGTCGTGGGCGGTGAGCACCCGGAAGGTGCGGCGCAGCAGCGGATGGCGCGCGATCGCCTGCGCGAGGCTCGTCGCGAGATCCAATTGACGCTGCACGAGGTCGAAGCCCTCGAGCTCCACCTGCCGGCGGCCCAGATCGAGCGAGGTCAGGATCTGGTAGTTCGGCGAGGTCGTCGTGTGCGTCATGTAGGCCTCGTGGAACGGGTCCTCCGCCTCCCGGACCCAGTCCTGGTCGTAGACGTGGATCATCGAGCCCTGCCGCAGCGACGTCAGCGTCTTGTGCGTCGACTGGGTCGCGTACACGCGGATCCGGGCCTCCGGGGAGGGGATCAGGCGCTCGTCCAGCCAGACCTCGTCGGCGGCCGGCCGACCGGACTCGTCGAAGAGCCGCTGCCGCTGCTCCCGGTAGGCCGCGTCGTGCGCCGCCGACTTCAGCTGCGCCTCCAAGCGCTTGGCCGCGGACATCGCCGTGCGACGCCGGGTCACCGGATGGAAGGCCGCGAACGCGAACCAGGCCTCGTCCCAGAGGAACACCAGATCCGGTTTGATCGCGAGGCACTCGGCCATGACGCGCTCCGGATCGTAGACGATGCCGTCGAACGTGCAGTTGGTGAGGGTGACCATCCGCACCTCGTCCAGCCGGCCCGCCGCCCGGTAGTCGAGCAGCAGCTGCTTGATGCGGCTCAGCGGGACCGCGCCGTAGAAGGCGAAGTCGTTGAGCGGATACGCCTCGAGATAGGCGGGCCGCGCACCGGTCAGCATGATCGCGTGGTGGTGGGACTTGTGGCAGTTGCGGTCGACCAGCACGACCTCGTTCGGCGCGACGAGCGCCTGGTGCACGATCTTGTTGGCCGTCGAGGTGCCGTTCGTGACGAAGAAGGTGTGCTTCGCGCCGAAGGCGCGGGCCGCGAGATCCTGCGCCTTCTTGATCGTCCCGGTGGGGGCGAGCAGCGAGTCCAGGCCGCCGGAGGTGGCGGAGGTCTCGGCGAGCAGCAGGTTGAGGCCGTAGAACTCGGTGAGGTCGGTGATCCATTTCGAGCCGACGACGGAGCCGCCGCGCGCGACCGGCAGCGCATGGAAGACCCCGACCGGGCGGCGCGCGTGATCCTGGATCGCGCTGAAGAACGGGGTGTCGTAGAGGTGCGAGACCCGGCGCAGCAGCGTGAGGTGGAGTTCGAGCTGATCCTCGCGGCGGAAGACGCGGCGGAATCGTCGGGTGAGCACACCGGCGAGATCCTCGATGTGAGCGCCGGCCATGAGGTAGAGGTCGAGTTCGGGCCGGATCGCGTTCAGCGTGTCCGCGAGATCGAGCACCCGCCGCACCGAGGCCAGCGGACTGCCGCCGTGCGCGGGATGCATGCCCGCCTCGGCATGCGCGAGGTCGATGGTCTCGCGGAGGTCCCGACTCAGCGGCTGCTTCGTGCGGTCGGTGAAGCCGGGGCGTACGACCACCGAGAGGATGTTCGGGTTGGTGAGCGCGGCGGCGACGGCGTCGTCGGCCGACGGCACGATCACGTAGTCGTAGATGAAGGCGTCGGCGGGGTTCCGGAGCTGCCGCAGCTCGGCGCGCATCGTGTCGCGATCCGACTCGGTGGTCTCGTCGACCACCAGGACCTCGAAGCGGGGTCGCGGATCGACGTCGTCCTCGAACTCGCCGCGCTCGGAGGGATCGAGCACCGCTTCGGCAGGCTGGTCCTGCGGGTCGTCGGGAACGGTCGTCGCGCGGATCCGGCCCACGACGCGACCGATCCGATCGAGTGCGGCGCGGTAGTCCCCCTTCTGCAGCAGCTCGGCGATCGCGGCGACGTAGCGCTGGCCGAATCCGGCCCAGTACATCTCGATCGTCTCGAGGGCGCGCAGGTTGCGCCACACCTCGCTCTCCGCCGAGAGCTCGCCGCTCTCGAGGTCGCCGTGCGCGAGCCGCTTCACCGCGAAGCGCAGATACTCCCAGGCGTCGCTGCGCAGCCGCCACGTGCTCGACGGCATGCCCGGATCGCGCTCGAGCGTCGGGGCGCCCGGCGTCGCCGCGCCGCGACCCGAGAGTGGCGTGATCCGGCGCACGGCATCGAGAGGGGGCATCGGCGATCCTTTCGCGGGGTGCTCGGCCGACCCCCGGCATGCGGTACGGCCAGAATGTGTCCCGATCCTACCCGCAGGCGCATGCTCGCAGGCGCGTACGACCTCTATCGGTCTCCTCTGGTAGACGAAGGCGCCGGGTAGGATCGTAGGCATGGGCGCAGCGCAGGAACGCAGGGATCGAATCGTCGTACTAGGCGGCGGCCCCGGGGGGTATGAAGCCGCGCTGGCCGGTGCGCAGCTCGGTGCGCAGGTGACGCTCGTCGAGCGGGCGGGCGTCGGCGGCGCCGCCG
>NZ_JBHSRW010000246.1:0-3167 GCF_042659205.1 Leucobacter soli | reverse complement strand
GTCGCCGCCGGCCGCGGCGAGAAGGTCGCGCTGCACTTCGAGGGCGAGCCGGGCGATCGCGAATCCGTCACCTACGCCGAGCTGCAGCGACGCGTCGCGCAGGCCGCGAACGGCCTCCTCGCGCTCGGGATCGAGCCGGGCGACCGGGTGCTCGTCTATCTGCCGGTGCTCGTCGAGACCGTGGTGATCGCGCTCGCCTGCGCGCGCATCGGGGCCGTGCACTCGCTCGTCTTCGGCGGTTTCTCGGCCGACGCCGTGCGGTTCCGGCTCGAGGACACGCGGGCCAAGCTGCTCGTCACCTCCGACGGGCAGCACCGCCGCGGGAAGCAGGTCGAGGTGAAGTCGGCCGCCGACGAGGCCGCCGCGGGCCTCCCCCACCTGGAGCACGTGCTCGTCGTGCGCCGCACCGGCCAGGATGTCCCCTGGACCGCGGGCCGCGACCGCTGGTGGCACGACGCGATCGACACCCAGCCCGACGTGCACGAGCCCGAGGCCTTCGACGCCGAGCACCCGCTCTTCATCATCTACACCTCGGGCACCACCGGCAAGCCCAAGGGTCTCGTGCACACCTCGGGCGGCTACCTCGCCCATGCGAGCTGGGCGCACTGGGCCCACTTCGACGCGAAGCCCGAAGATGTCCACTGGTGCACCGCCGACCTCGCCTGGGTTACCGCCCACACGTACGAGATCTACGGGCCGCTCTCCAACGGCCTCACGCAGGTGATCTACGAGGGCACGCCCGACGCGCCGTGCCGCGAGCGGCACCTCGAGATCATCGAGCGCTACGGCGTCACCGTCTACTACACGGCCCCCACGCTGATCCGCACCTTCATGACCTGGTTCGGCGACGCGCTGCCCTCCGGGCACGACCTCTCGTCGATCCGGCTGCTCGGCACCGTCGGCGAGGCGATCAACCCCGAGGCGTGGATCTGGTTCCGCCGCAACTTCGGGCGCGACGAGACGCCCGTCGTCGACACGTGGTGGCAGTCCGAGACGGGCGCCGCCATGGTCGCTCCGCTGCCGGGAGTCACGACCCTGAAGCCCGGATCCGCCACCGTCGCCCTCCCCGGGATCGACATGGCCGTCGTCGACGAGGCCGGGGACCCGGTCGCGCCGGGACGATCCGGCACGCTCGTCGCCCGGCGGCCCTGGCCGGGTATGGCCCGCACCGTCTGGGGCGATCCCGAGCGCTACCGGGACTCGTACTGGGCGACCTACGCCGGCCGCGGCGAGCACTGCGGCTACTACGTCGCCGGCGACGGGGCGACCGTCGACGCCGACGGATGCATCTGGATCCTCGGCCGCCTCGACGACGTCGTGAACGTCTCCGGTCACCGGCTCTCGACCATCGAGATCGAGTCCTCGCTCGTCGCGGATCCCGGCGTCGGCGAGGCCGGAGTCACCGGCGTGTTCGACCCGATCACCGGGCAGGCCGTCGCCGCGATCGTCACCGCCGGTGCCGGTACCGGTGCCGGTGAGGGTGGCGCCCACGAGCCCGGCTTCGACGAGCTCCGCTCCCGGGTGGCGCACGACATCGGGCCGATCGCGAAACCCAAGATCATCGTGCGGGTCCCCGAACTCCCCAAGACCCGGTCGGGCAAGATCCTGCGGCGGCTGCTTGCGCAGCTGTGGCAAGGCGATACGCTCGGCGATACGACCAGCCTGCAGAACCCCTGGGCCGTCGACGGCGTACGCGCAGCCATCGAACTGGCCCGACAATCCGAAGCCTCAGCGAAGGAGACCACATGAGCGAGCACCAGTTCGGGTTCCGCACCCGAGCCCTCCACGCGGGAGGCACCCCCGACGCGACCACCGGCGCGCGCGCCGTGCCGATCTACCAGACCACGTCGTTCGTGTTCGACAACGCGAAGGACGCCGCGACCTTGTTCGCGCTGCAGAAGTACGGCAACATCTACTCGCGCATCGGCAACCCGACCGTCGCGGCGCTCGAGGAGCGGATCGCCTCCCTCGAGGGCGGCATCGGCGCGGTCGCGACCGCCAGCGGCATGTCGGCCGAGTTCATCACCTTCGCCGCGCTCGTCGGCGCCGGCGACCACATCGTCGCCTCCGCCCAGCTCTACGGCGGCACCGTGACCCAGCTCGACGTCACGCTGCGCCGCTTCGGCGTCGACACGACCTTCGTCGCGAGCTCCGACCCCGAAGCGTTCCGCACCGAGATCCGCGCGAACACGAAGGCGCTCTACGTCGAGGTCATCGGCAACCCCGGCGGCGAGATCGCCGATCTCGAGGGCCTCTCGAAGGTGGCGCACGAGGCAGGGATCCCGCTGATCGTCGACTCGACCCTCGCGACCCCCTACCTGGTGCGCCCGATCGAGCACGGCGCCGACATCGTCATCCACTCGGTCACCAAGTTCCTCGGCGGCCACGGCACCACCCTCGGCGGCGTCGTGGTCGAGGCCGGAACCTTCGACTGGGGCAACGGCAAGTTCCCCACCATGACCGAACCCGTCGACTCCTACGGCGGGATCCGCTGGTGGGACAACTTCGGCGAGTACGGCTTCCTCACCAAGCTCCGCAGCGAGCAGCTGCGCGACATCGGGCCCGCGCTCAGCCCCCAGTCCGCCTTCAACCTGCTGCAGGGCGTCGAGACCCTGCCCCAGCGCATCGACGCGCACGTCGCCAACGCGCGCATCGTCGCCGAATGGCTGGCCGACGACCCGCGCATCTCGTTCGTCACCTGGGCCGGCCTCGAGGGCCACCCGCACCGCGAGCGCGCGCAGAAGTACCTGCCGCTCGGCCCGGGATCCGTGTTCGCCTTCGGCGTGCGCCCCTCCAGCGAGTTCGCCGACGAGGAGGAGCGCCGGCAGGCCGCGCTCGAGACCGGCGAGAAGTTCATCGACTCGCTGCAGCTCGCGAGCCACCTCGCGAACATCGGCGACGCCCGCACGCTCGTGATCCACCCCGGGTCCACGACGCACCAGCAGCTGACCGCCGAGCAGCTCGAAGCCGCCGGCGTGCCCGCCGACCTGATCCGCATCTCGGTCGGCATCGAGGATCCCGAAGACATCCTGTGGGACCTGGATCAGGCCCTCACCCTCGCGACAGGAGCAACCCGATGAGCGACATCGATCCCCGCGGCGGCTCGGCCGCCGGATCCGCGTCTTCCGCACCGGACTCGCCCGCCGCCGCGCCCTCGCCCGCCGCAC
>NZ_JBHSRW010000245.1:0-3168 GCF_042659205.1 Leucobacter soli | reverse complement strand
ATGCGCGGCCGTTGCTGCCACTACCCTGGAAGGATGCGCCCCCTCGCCGAATCCATGGCCGCCCTGCGCGAGATCGTCGCGACCCCGGCGGTCTCCGCGCTCGCCGCGGCGTTCCAGGCGGAGGGGCACGAGTTCGCGCTCGTCGGCGGGCCGGTGCGCGACGCGCTGCTCGGGTACCCCGTGAGCGACCTCGACTTCACCACCTCGGCGAGCCCCGACGAGACCCGCGCCGTCGTCGAGGGCCTGACGAAGCAGATCTGGGACGTGGGTCGCGAGTTCGGCACGATCGCCGCGAAGGTCCACGGGGAGACCGTCGAGATCACGACGTACCGCGCCGACACCTATCGCGACGACTCCCGCAAGCCCGACGTGGCGTTCGGCGACTCGATCGAGGGCGACCTCGTGCGCCGCGACTTCACGATCAACGCGCTCGCCCTGCTGCTGCCCGAGATGCGCCTGGTCGACGTCTCGGGCGGCGTCGAGGATCTGCTCGCACGGCGGATCACGACTCCGGGCTCCCCCGAGACGTCGTTCACCGATGATCCGCTGCGCATGCTCCGCGCCGCCCGCTTCGCATCGCAGCTCGGCTTCACCGTCGAGCCGGAGGTCCAGGCGGCGATGTACGAGTTCTCCTCACGGCTCGAGATCATCTCGGCGGAGCGGATCCGCGACGAACTCGTGAAGCTGCTCTCGACCGATGACCCGGTTCCCGGCATCAGGCTGCTCGTCGAGACCGGGCTCGCCGAATTGTTCCTGCCCGAGCTGACCGCGCTCCTGGAGACGCAGGACGACCACGGCCGGCACAAGGACGTCTACGAGCACAGCCTCACCGTGCTGCGCCAGGCGATCGAGCTGGAGCTCGAGCGCCGCGAACCCTCGACGGCCGGTCCGGATGTCGTCCTGCGCCTCGCATCGCTGCTCCATGACATCGGCAAGCCCGCGACCCGGCGCTTCGAGCGCGGCGGCGTGACCTTCCACCACCACGATGTCGTCGGTGCGAAGCTCGCCAAGAAGCGGTTGCGCGAACTGCGCTTCGACAACGACACGATCAAACGCGTCGCCCGGCTCGTCGAGCTGCATCTCCGCTTCTTCGGCTACAGCGACCAGCAGTGGACCGATTCGGCGGTGCGCCGTTACGTGCGCGACGCGGGTGAGGAGCTCGAGCGACTGCACATCCTCACCCGGGCCGATGTGACGACGCGCAATCGGCGCAAGGCCGAGCGTCTGCAGCACGCGTACGACGACATCGAGCGGCGGATCGACGAGCTCGCCGAGGCTGAGGAGCTGGCCGCCGTCCGTCCCGAGCTCGACGGCGAGCAGATCATGGCGGTCCTGGGCCTGCCGCCGGGACCCGAGGTGGGGCGCGCCTACAAGTTCCTGCTCGAACTGCGGCTCGACGAGGGCCCGATCGGCGAGGAGGCGGCGGCCGAGCGGCTGCGCGCCTGGTTCGCCGACGGTTCCGGCTGAGATCGCAGTTCGGGCTGAGATTCTCGGGGCATCCCGTCAGCCGGAACTGCGATCTCCGCCCGAACGCCGCGGGGCGGTGCCGGCAGGGCGTCGACGGTACCGGATGGCGGCGGCGGAAGATGACGGCGGCGTGCGATGACCGTACGGGGTGATGGAGGAGACGAGATGAGAGAAACAGCCGAAGGGCAAGCGTCGATGCGTGACGTTGTCGATTGGTTCGATGGGGCGTCCCGGGTACTCTTCGTGCACGCGCACCCCGACGATGCGCGGGCGAAGAGGAAATGCCCATTTCTGGGCATTTCCCGCACGCGCCGAGGCCGTCTCGGGCTCGGCGGTGTCAGCAGTCTCGACGGAGGGGTGCGTCTCGATGCGTGATGTCGTCGATTGGTTCGACGGGGCGTCCCGGGTGCTCTTCGTGCACGCGCACCCCGATGACGAGACGATATCGACCGGCGGAACCCTCGCCGGGCTCGCCGCGACGGGTCGTTCCCCTTTGCTCGTGACGTTGACCCGCGGGGAGCGCGGCGAGGTCGTGCCCGGCCCCTTCTCCGCGCTGCAGGGCACCCCGGGCCTCGCGGCGCACCGCGAGACCGAGCTCGCGGCGGCGCTCTTCATGCTGGGCGTGCAGGATCACGCCTTCCTCGGGAACCCGCCGGCCCGGGCCGCGGGTCTCGATGCAAAGGTCTACGAGGACTCCGGAATGGAATGGGGATCCGACGGTTGGGCGACGGCCGCGGCCGATGCGCCCGATACGGCGCTCACCCGTGCCCCGGCGGTCGAGGCCCTGAACGATCTGCTCGCGCTCGCCGACGAGTGGGGAGCCGAGGCGATCGTCAGCTACGGCGCGCGCGGCGGTTACGGTCACCCCGATCACGTGTTCGCGCACCGCGCGGCGCGGGCCGTGGCTCACGGGCTCGAGCTGCCCTTCTGGGAGATCGTCGCCGGCGCCGATGCTGGCGCCGGCGCCGGCGCGCGACCGGCAGCGGAGGTCGTGCCCGGACCAGGCTCTGATGCCGATGGCACTGATGCTGCTGACGCAGATGCTGCTGACACCACCGCTCCCGACACCGCTGCGCCGGTGAACGACGGGGTCGACGGCCTGGAGTCGCATGACGTCGCACCTTGGCTCGACCGCAAGGTCGCCGCACTGCGCTCGCATGCGACGCAGTTCACGGTCGAGGCGGCGAGCGACCGCGCCGGCTCGGCTGAAAGCCTCGGCGAGATCGTGCACGTCGGCGGGCAGCGGCAGCCCATCGACCGGGTCGAGTCGTTCCGGCGGGTCGGGTCCGGCGCCGCGGTAGGCTGAGCCACCCGACCCGATTTCGAGCGCGGCGCGAGGAGGCACGATGAGCGATCCCGATCCCGATCCTGCTCTCGATCCGGAATCGAGCTCGGGCGGCCTCAGCGACGCGGTGCGCGCCTGGGCCGCGGGCAGCGGTTCGGCGAGCATTCGCCCGCAGGATTCCGCACCGCCGAGGTCATCGCCATTGCGATCGACACCCCCGCGATCCATGCCGCCGCGATCGACACCTTCGAGATCGGCACCGCTGAGATCGGCACCGCTGCGGTCCACGCCGCTGGGCGCGGATGCGGCGGACCACGTGCCGGCCGAAGCTCCGGCCGAAGCAACAGCCGCGAGCACGGTGCACTTCGAGGATGCGGCTCAGGCGCCGGCTGCCGCACCCGAGGCGGCGGCCGAGG
>NZ_JBHSRW010000244.1:0-3174 GCF_042659205.1 Leucobacter soli | reverse complement strand
GCAGCAGCCCTACGGTGCGCCGCAGTACGGCGCGCAGCCCGCCTACCCGGCGCCGGTCTACGGCGCTCCCGGACCCGGCGGCCCGTTCGACGGCGCGACCGACCCCGAAGACCTGACGCGCCCGCTCTACGGCGCGACGTTCGGTCAGGCCATCAAGCGCTTCTTCAAGCAGTACGCCGACTTCAACGGCCGCGCCTCGCGCAGCGAGTACTGGTGGGTCTCGCTCTTCGTATTCCTCGTGCAGCTCGTACCGATCATCCTGCTCATGGTCGGCCTGATCGGCATGGGGATCTCCACGTCGAGCTACTCCTACGACCCCTACAGCTACGGCTACGGGTCTGCCGCGCCCGCGGTGGGGGCCATCATCCTCCTCGTGATCGGCGCGATCCTCACCGGCCTCGTCTCACTGGCACTGCTCATCCCGAGCTTCGCCGTCGGCTGGCGGCGCTTCCACGATGCGAACTTCGCCGGGCCGCTGTACCTGCTCTCCCTCGCCGCGGCCATCCCCTACATCGGCTGGGTCGGCAGCGTCGTGGTGCTGGTGTTCTCGCTCATGCCGTCGAAGGTCGAGGGGCGTCGCTACGACGCGCCCCGCGCCTGACCGACTACGGCGCACCGCCCTCCGAGGCACCGGCCCGTCGCAGCGCAGCTGCGGCGGGCCTTCCCGTATCCCGCGGAGCGGGGCCTGTCTGGGTTCGTGGCAGATGTCTCACCCGATGCGCCCCTGATGAGTCGCGTCACGCGGCACAGTCAGATGCCTGCCGAATGCCCGCATCGCGGTATCGACGATCGTCGCGGGTGGACTCACTCCCACTCAGACGGCCCTCCGGTACGGGTACTCCCGCCGACCTCTCCACCACCTCGGGATCGGCATCGCGCACCCGCAGGAACGTGCGCACGTGCGCATCGATGAGCAGGACGTCACCGTCGCGCATATCGCGATCGGAGACGCGATCGCCACCAACCCGCACGCACTCGCACGAGACAGTACGCGATCGTCCGCACTGCACGTCTTCGACCCACGGTCCCGTACTGTCTCGACGATCCCGTACTGTTTCGACGGCCCCTTAGGGTTTCGACGGTCTCTTAGGGTTTCGACGATCCCGTGCGATTCCGTGCGGCCGAGTCCGCAACGCCTGATCGCGTCCGAATACGGAAAAGGGGGCCGTGCGACACGATGTCGCACGGCCCCCGATCCTTCGCGCCGAGGAGTTCGTCTCGCTCAGCCGCGCGGCTTCTCGACCATCTCGGTGGTCTCGATCTCGTCGCCGACCTGGATGTCGTTGAACTTGCCCAGGCCGATGCCGCACTCGAAGTCGGTCTTGACCTCGGTCACGTCGTCCTTGAACCGGCGCAGCGACTCGATGGCCAAGCCGTCGGCGAGCACGACCCCCTCGCGGATCACGCGCGCCTTGGCGTTGCGCGTGATGGTACCGCTGCGGACGATGACGCCGGCGATGTTGCCGAACTTCGAGGAGCGGAACACCTCGCGGATCTCCGCCACACCCGACTGGACCTCCTCGTACTCGGGCTTGAGCATGCCCGTGAGCGAGTTCTCGATGTCATCGAGCGCGTTGTAGATCACGTTGTAGAACCGGATGTCGATGCCCTCGCGCGCGGCCCGCTCGCGAGCCTTCACGTCGGGGCGCACGTTGAAGCCGATCACGATGGCGTTGTCGATCGTCGCGAGGTCGATGTCGCTCGCGGTGATCGCACCGACACCGCGGTGGAGGATGCGCAGCTGCACGGAGTCGTCGACCTCGATCTTCATCAGCGACTCCTCGAGCGCCTCGACGGCACCCGACACGTCGCCCTTGATGATGAGGTTGAGCGACTCGACCTTGCCCTCTTCGAGGGCCTTGGTGAAGTCCTCGAGGCTGATGCGTTTGCGGGCCTTGGCCAGCTGGGCGTTGCGCTCGACGGCCTCGCGCTTCTCGGCGATCTGACGCGCCGTGCGGTCCTCGGAGGTGACGATGAAGTTGTCGCCCGCGCGTGGAACGCTCGAGAGACCCTGCACCTGCACCGGCCGCGAAGGCAGCGCTTCCTCGACCGCTTCACCGTTCTCGTCGTGCATCGCACGGACGCGACCGTAGGCCGTGCCCGCCACGATGGCATCGCCGACGCGCAGCGTTCCCGACTGGATGAGCACGGTCGCCACGGCGCCGCGGCCCTTGTCGAGCTTCGCCTCGATGGCGACGCCTCGGGCGTCCTTGTCGGGGTTCGCGCGCAGGTCGAGCCCTGCGTCCGCGGTGAGCAGGACCGCGTCGAGCAGCTCGGTGATGCCGACGTTGTTCTTCGCAGAGACGTCGCGGAACATGACTTCACCGCCCCACTCCTCGGCCACGAGGCCGAACTCGGTGAGCTGCTGGCGCACCTTGTCGGGGTTCGCGCCCTCCTTGTCGATCTTGTTCACCGCGACCACGATCGGCACGTTGGCCGACTGGGCGTGGTTCAGCGCCTCGATCGTCTGGGGCATGATGCCGTCGTCGGCGGCGACCACGAGGATCGCGATGTCGGTGACCTGCGCACCACGGGCGCGCATGGCGGTGAACGCCTCGTGGCCCGGGGTGTCGATGAAGGTCAGCGCACGGTCGACGCCCTCGTGCTGAGTGTGCACCTGGTACGCGCCGATGTGCTGCGTGATGCCGCCGGCCTCGCCGCCGCCCACGTTCGCCTGGCGGATCGCGTCGAGCAGTCGGGTCTTGCCGTGATCGACGTGACCCATGACGGTGACGACCGGCGGCCGCGGCTGCAGGACGTCGTCGCCCTCCTCGTCGAGCTCGCCCTCGATGTCGATGTCGAAGCCCTCGAGCAGCTCGCGGTCCTCGTCCTCGGGCGAGACGATCTGGATCTTGTAGCCCAGCTCGTCACCGAGGATCTCGAACGTCGCCTCGTCGAGCGACTCCGTAGCAGTCGCCATCTCACCGAGATGGAACAGCACGGTCACGAGGTTCGACGCGCTGGTGTTGATCTTGTCGGCGAAGTCGCTGAGCGACGCGCCGCGGCGCAGACGGATCGGGGTCGAGCCGTCGCCGCGGGGGACGCTGACGCCGCCCAGCGACGGGGCCTCCCGCATCTCGAACTCTTGCCGCTTCGCCCGCTTCGACTTGCGCGCCTTGCTCTTTCCGCCGCCGCGGCCGAACGCACCGGCCGTGCTCGCACCACGGCCTCCGC
>NZ_JBHSRW010000243.1:0-3199 GCF_042659205.1 Leucobacter soli | reverse complement strand
GGGCAGGGTGGCGCGGTGCGCGGCGCCGAGCTCCGAGAGCGGCAGGGTGAAGCGATCCTGCACCTCGAGTGCCGCATCGTCGCCGACGCCGTCGGTCACGCCGATGCGCAGCACCGGATAGCCCCGCCCCTCGCACAGGCCGCGGAACTTCACGTCCTCCTCGTGCGGCACGGCGACCAGCGCCCGCGCCTGCGACTCCGAGAAGAGCGCCGCCGTGGCGTCGACGCCGTCGCGCGACATGATCTCGTCGATCCACACCCGGGCTCCCACGCCGAAGCGCAGCATCCCGTCGGTCAGCGCCTGCGCGAGCCCGCCCTCCGAGAGATCGATCGCGGCGGAGAGCAGCCCGCTCTGGCTCGCCGCGTGCAGCAGCCCGGCCAGCGACACCTCGTCGTCGAGCTGCACGGTCGGCGGCAGGCCGCCCAGGTGCCGGTGCACGGCCTCGGCCCAGGCCGACCCGTCGAGCTCGTCACGGGTGGTGCCCAGCAGGTAGAGGTGCTCGCCCTGATCCTGCCAACCGCTCGGCACGCGCCGGGCGACGTCGTCGATGATGCCCAGCACGCCGACCACCGGGGTCGGGTGGATGGGGGTGTCGCCCGTCTGGTTGTAGAAGGACACGTTGCCGCCGGTCACCGGCACCTCGAGATCGAAGCAGGCATCCGACAGGCCTTCGACGGCCCGCGAGAACTGCCACATCACCTCGGGGTTCTCCGGGCTGCCGAAGTTCAGGCAGTCGGTCACCGCGGTCGGCACGGCACCCGACGCCGCCACGTTGCGGTAGGCCTCGGCGAGGGCGAGCTGCGCACCCGCGTACGGATCGAGCTGGCAGTAGCGGCCGTTGGCGTCGGTCGAGATCGCGACGCCGAGCCCCGACTCCTCGTCGACGCGGATCATGCCGGCGCCGTCGGGGAACGAGAGCGCGGTGTTGCCGAGCACGTAGTGGTCGTACTGGTTGGTCACCCACGAGACGTCGGCCTGGTTCGGAGACGCGGCGACGGCGATCAGCTCGTCGCGCAGATCCTCGGCCCTGCCGGAGCGGGAGAGCCCCGCGGCGGCGACCGTCTGGGCCTGCAGGGCGTCGAGCCACACCGGGTACGCGACCGGGCGCTCGTAGACCGGGCCGTCGACGGCGACGGTCGAGGGGTCGACGTTCACGATCTCCTCGCCGCGCCAGTTGATGATCAGCCGGTTCGTGTCGGTGACCTCGCCGAGCACGCTCGTCTCGACATCCCACTTCTTCGTCACCGCGAGGAACGCGTCGAGCCGCTCGGGCGCGACGATAGCCATCATGCGCTCCTGGCTCTCGGACATGAGGATCTCTTCGGCCGTGAGCGACGGATCCCGCAGCAGCACGCTGTCGAGCTCGATGAACATGCCGCCGTCGCCGTTGGCCGCGAGCTCCGAGGTCGCGCAGCTGATGCCGGCCGCACCGAGATCCTGGATGCCCTCGACGAGTTCCCCGGCGAAGAGCTCGAGGCAGCACTCGATCAGCACCTTCTCGGCGAACGGATCGCCGACCTGCACGGCCGGGCGCTTGGTCGGGCCGCCCTCGTCGAAGCTGTCGGAAGCGAGGATCGAGGCGCCGCCGATGCCGTCGCCGCCCGTGCGGGCGCCGAAGAGGACGACCTTGTTGCCGAGGCCCGAGGCGTTCGCCGTGTGCAGATCCTCATGGCGCAGCACGCCGACCCCGAGCGCGTTGACCAGCGGGTTCGCCTGGTATACCGCGTCGAAGACCGTCTCGCCGCCGATGTTCGGCAGGCCCAGGCAGTTCGCGTACGACGAGATTCCCGAGACGACGCCGTGCACCACGCGTGCGGTATCGGGGTCGTCGATGTCGCCGAAGCGCAGCTGATCCATGACCGCGACCGGGCGCGCTCCCATCGAGATGATGTCGCGGATGATGCCGCCGACACCGGTCGCCGCGCCCTGGAAGGGCTCGATGTACGAGGGGTGGTTGTGGCTCTCGACCTTGAAGGTCACCGCCCACCCCTCGCCCACGTCGATCACGCCGGCGTTCTCGCCCATGCCGACGAGCAGGCGCTCGCGCATGCGGTCGTTCACCTTCTTGCCGAACTGGCGCAGGTAGATCTTCGACGACTTGTACGAGCAGTGCTCGGACCACATCACCGAATACATGGCGAGCTCGCCCGAGGTGGGGCGGCGGCCGAGGATCTCGCGGATCCGCTCGTACTCGTCGGCCTTGAGCCCGAGCGCGGCGAACGGCTGCTCCCGCTCCGGAGTCGCGATGGCGTCGGCGACGGTATCGGGGCGGGGCTCGCCCGGCTGCGGGGCCTGCACGGAAATGCTGTCATTCACGCGTCCTAGCCTACCCTCGCAGGGGGGTCGCGCCGGACGGCGCTCATCGTCGCCGCGCGGCGGATGACATGGCGATTCACAGGTAGGCAGGCAAGACTGGAGCCATGAGCACTGCCGCACCGAACGACGCCGCACCCACGACCCCGGGCGCACCCGCGCCGACGACCGCGCCGGGCGCCGCCCCGGCTCCCGCCGCCCCGTCCAGGCACCGGCTGTCGACGTTCCTGAAGGTCAGCATCATCCTGCTCGCCGCCCTCTCGATCTCGGCGATCGCGCTCGTCTTCGTCGGAGACTTCGAGGGCAAGGTCGAGCGGATCACGGCGACCTTCCTCATCTTCGCCGTCTTCGTGGGGCTCACCGCGCTCGACACCAGCCGTGGCCAGCGCAACAGCTGGTACGCGCCGGTCGCGCTGATCGCGAACTCCTACATCCTGGCCCTGCTGCTCATCGTCACCTGGATGAGCGACGGCGGCTACTTCCTCGCCTTCGGCATCTTCTGGAAGGCGATCCTGGTGATCGCCGTCACCCGAGCGGTGGTCGCCTGCTGCCAGGTGCTGCTGAACATGGGGGAGGGGAAGCCCGAGACGCTCGGCCGCTTCGCCTTCATCACCAGCGTGCTCGCCGTCGTCTCCGGGATCCTCTTCACCGCGCCGCTCGCGATCGAGGTCTTCGACATCGAGGTGCCCGAGCTGTACTGGAAGATCGCCGTCGCCGCCCTGCTGCTGACCGGCCTGGGGCTCGCGATCACGCTCCTGGTGCGCTGGTCCTACGGGTCCGAGGACCGCGAGGCCCGGCGTCGCGCGCAGGCCGCCCGCGCCCAGGAGTCCTACGGACCCCTTCCCGCACCGGGTGTCCCGGCTGCCCCGGTTGCGCCGGGCGCGTC
>NZ_JBHSRW010000242.1:0-3204 GCF_042659205.1 Leucobacter soli | reverse complement strand
TACGGTCAGCGTGCGCGGCGAGGTGCACCGGATCCTTCCCGGCGAGCCCTGCGTGGTGCCGCTCGCGGACCAGGGCCCCGACCTCGGCCCCTTCACCGGCCTCTCTGCCGGCACGCTGCCGCGCGAGGGCGACACGGGCGTGGTGCCCGAGCTGCTGCCCGAGGTGCCGGTGGTCACGACGTCGATCCCGACGCGCCCGCCGGGTACCGCGCGCTGAGGGGTGCCGGGCACTGCGCGACGGAGCGGGTGAACTCTTGAGAGCGCCCGCTTCGCACGTCCTACACTGAGGAGTGGACGGACTGCCGATCCGGCGGCCGTGGAGAGGAGACCCGAGTTGAGCGACCAGACCAGCCGCGATCAGATCAACATCGTCGCGATCAGCTGCTCGCCGTTCGGCGGCGGCAAGACGCGCACGGCCATCGAGGCGGTCCTCTCCGGAGCCGCTGCGGCCGGAGCGAGGACCACTCTCATCGAGCTCGGCGAGGATCCGGGCAGCCCGCCCGATTACGAGGCGGCGGTCGAGGCGATCCGCGCGGCCGACGGGATCGCCTTCGGGTCGCCGATGTATCGGGCGACGTACACTCAGCAGTTCAAGGCGCTGACCGAGGCGATCCCGCGGACTCCCGACGACGCGCCGCTCGCCGGGCGGGCAGTGACCACGGTCGCGACCGCGGGAAGCGACCACCACATGCTCGGCATGTCGGGTATGCGCGACATCCTGGTGGATTTCTTCGCCGCGCACCTTGTTTCGCCCGGATTGTTCGTGTCGCCCGCCGGTTTCGACGGGCCGGCGCTGCAGGCGCCGGTGCAGAAGCGCGCCGAGACCCTCGGCCTCGGACTCGTGGAGCTCGCGACGGCGATCCGTTCGTCGAGCGGCCTCGCACGGGCCACCCCGAACGCTTAGCGCGGGCGGCGGCTGAGCAGTCGGAAGGACGGAGAACGCATGACGAGCGTCGAACGGATCGCGATCGTCGCGGGCGCGCGGACGCCGGTCGGGAGCTTCGGCAAGGCCTTCCGCGAGACGCCGGCGCACGAGCTCGGAGCGGCGGCCGTGCGCGAAGCGCTGAGCCGGTCCGGAGTGTCGGGCGACGAGGTCGACGAGGTCGTCATGGGCAACGTCGGCCAAGTGGGTCACGACGCCTACAACGCGCGGCGCGTAGCGCTCGCCGCGGGGATGAGCACGAGCGTGCCCGCTCTGACGGTGAACCGGCTCTGCGGCTCGGGCCTGCAGGCGGTCTGGTCCGGCGCGCAGCAACTGCTCTGGGGCGGAGTCGACGTCGTCGTCGCCGGCGGCGACGAGAACATGACCCGGCTGCCCTTCTACGACTACGATGCGCGCTTCAACGATCGCCTCGGCGACCGCACACTGGTGGACGGCCTCGTCCGTTTGCTGACCGACCCGTTCACCGGCGTCCACATGGGCGAGACAGCGGAGAACGTGGCCGAGCGCTACGGCATCAGCCGGGAGGAGCAGGATCGCTTCGCCCTCGAGAGCCAGCGGCGCGCGGCGGCCCCCGAGGCTCGCGCGGTCTTCGCCGAGGAGATCGTGCCGGTCGAGACCGCAGGCCGACGCCCGGTGCGCGTCGAGGCCGACGAGCATCCGCGGGCGGAGACTACGCTCGAGGGGCTCGCCGAGCTGCGGCCGGTGTTCCGCCAGGGAGGAACGGTCACCGCGGGCAACGCATCGGGCATCAACGACGGTGCCGCGGCCATGGTGCTGATGCGCGAATCCGACGTGCGGGATCGGGGACTCACCGCGCTCGCGACGCTCGAAGCCGTCACCACCGCCGGCATCGAGCCGGAGATCATGGGCTATGCGCCGCGGATCGCGCTCGAGCGGCTGTTCGCGCAGACCGGACTCTCCCCGGCCGACATCGGGACCGCCGAGATGAACGAGGCCTTCGCCGCGCAGGCGCTCGCCGTCATCCGGGATGCCGGGCTCGATCCGGAGCGGACGAACCCCTACGGCGGCGCGATCGCGCTCGGGCATCCCGTCGGGGCGACCGGCGCGATCCTCACCCTGCGCGTCGCGATGGACCTGCAGCGCCGCGAGCTCGAGCACGGCGTCGTATCGATGTGCATCGGCGGGGGGCAGGCGTTGGCCGCACTGCTCCGTCGATGGGAGGATTGACGCGAGTGCTGTCAAAGGGCGAGGCGAGACTCGACATCGTAGAGCGAGGAGTTGATCGATGAAGATCCTGGTGCTGGTCAAAGAGGTGCCCGATACCTACGGCGATCGGAAGCTGAACCTGGAGACCGGACTCGCGGATCGTGGGGCGTCGGATCCCGTGCTCGACGAGATCGGAGAGCGTGCGGTCGAGGTGGCGCTGGCCCACGCCGACGCGCACGAGGGAACCGAGGTCGTCGCGGTCGGGATGGCTCCCGAGGGTGCGGCCACGACCATCCGGAAGGCGCTCGCGATGGGAGCGGGATCCGCCGTGCACATCGTCGACGAGGCCTTGCTCGGCGCCGACCTCGGTCTGACCGCACGGACGCTCGCCGCCGCGATCTCGCGCACCGGCTTCGACCTCGTGATCGCCGGGAACGCCTCGACCGACGGCTCGGGCGGAGCCATCCCTGCGATGGTGGCCGAGCTTCTTGCTGTGCCGCACCTCACCGGGCTCTCCGTCGTAGAGATCGGCGACGGATCCGTGGCCGGCCAGCGACCGGTCGACGGCGGCGTGCAGCGGGTCTCGTCGCCGCTGCCCGCGGTGGTGTCGATCACCGAGGCGCTGCCCGACGGCCGCTTCCCGAACTTCAAGGGCATCATGGCGGCGAAGAAGAAGCCGGTGGAGGTGCTCTCGCTGAGCGACCTGCAGGTCGATTCGGAGGACTGGTCGTCCGGCCTCTCGATCATGCTCTCGGTGGCCGAGCGCCCGCCGCGGGCCGCGGGCGTCAAGATCGTCGACGACGGCGATGCCGGCGAGCAGATCACCGGGTTCCTCGCCGAGAACCGACTGGTGTGAGGAGTGACGATGAGCGACTTCCCGAATGACGCGATCCTGGTGGTCCTCGAGGCCGCACCCGGTGGCGGGCTCGAATCCGCTGCGGCCGGGCTGATCGGCGCCGCTGCGCAGCTCGGACCGCCGATCGCGCTGGTGCTCTCCGAGGATCAGGCGCTCGCCGCCGCGGCCGTCTACGGTTTCGCGACCTCGTGGGACGAGATGATCGTCTCGCTCTTCATCACCGGGCCGCAGTACACCA
>NZ_JBHSRW010000241.1:0-3205 GCF_042659205.1 Leucobacter soli | reverse complement strand
GGCACACGCCAGGCGAGGCGCAGGCGCACGTCTTCGAACCGGAGCAGCGGCTGACCGGCGAGGAGGCACTGCTCGCGTACACCCTGTGGCCGGCGCAGGCGCGCGGACACGAGGATCGGGGCCGGCTGGCGCCCGGTGCTGTCGCGGACCTGACCGTGTGGGGCGCGGATCCCGTCGAGGCGACGCCCGACGAACTGCCCGAGGTGCCGATCCGCCTCACCGTCGTCGAGGGCCGGGTGGTCTTCGAAGGCTGAGCCTGCACCGCTCAGGTCGAGCCGAGCCGCGCATCCTCGCCACCCGCCCGCGGAATGGCGATGAAAGGCGAGAAATGGCTGCATAGGTCGGCGTTCTGGAACCGTTTCTCGCCTCTCGCCTCTCGTCGACGGCCGACGGGCGACTCGAGTTTCAGCCGCTCAGCGGGGCGCGAGCGCCTCGATCACGCGCCGCGCCTCGCGGAGGCCGCTCTCGATTGCACCGTCGATGAAGCCGCCCCAGAGGTCGGCGTTGTCGGTCGTCGCGAAGTGCAGCGCACCCTGCGGCTGCTGCAGCTCGGCGAGATCGCGGGTGAGCTGGCCGGGCCGGTGCGTCATCCACGTGTTGAGTGAGAGCGCATCCTTCATCCAATCGTGGGCGGTGACCTCGAGGACTTCGATACCCGGTCTGAACGCGTCGACCGCCGCCTGCACGGTGGCGAGGTCGTCGAGGTCGATGCGCGTATGGTCGGGCCCGAAGGCGACGAGCACCGTGTAGTCGCCGTCGGCGTCGCTGCCGTAGAACTCGGCCTTCAGTACCGAGAGCGGGTCGTGCTGGCTCGCGTAGGCGAAGAAGCGGGGCAGATGGCCGCGAGCCTTCAGCCAGACCTTGGTGCCCTGCGAGGCGACGGTCTCCGCGGCCTGCCGCTGCCATGCCGCGGGGAGGGGCGGGTCGAACCGGATGCCGCCGCTCGCGTTCACCGGCAGCGTCGAGATAACGCGACGGGCGCGGATCCGGCAGCCGTCGGCGGTCTCGACAATGACGCCCGCGGCGCCGTCGAGACCCTGCACCACCGAAACCACCGTCGTCTGCAGCCTGATCTCGCCGTGCACATCGGCCGCGATCCGATCGGTGAAGCCGCGCATGCCGTCGACGACGCGGTAGGTCGACGAGGCCTCGTGCATCAGCTGCCAGTGCCCGCCGGTCGCCGCGACCCAGCGCAGCGCGCTCGAGAGCCCGGCCTGATCGAGCGGTGCGTTCACGTGGCCGACCCAGACCGAGTCGTTCGCGGCGCGCGCCTCGGGGCCGAGCACACCTTCCCGATCGAGCGAATCGTAGCGATCCTGGATGCTGAGATGATCGAGCTGCTGGATCGTGCCGACCGTCGGCTCGACGCCGCGCGGCATCGCCACGCGCACGTCGTCGATCAGCGCCTGCTGCCCCTCGTCGATCAGCGCCATGAACTCGGCGAGCGTGCCCGAGCGAGCCGCGCCCCCGGCGCCGCGCCAATAGGCCTCGTCGGCGACGGGGCTGCGCACGATCTCGCGCTGGTAGCGCGTGATCTCGGCCCAGACGTGCGGCTGCACCCAGTGCACCCAGTTGGCGCCCATCTCGAGATCCATGCCGAAGCGGTGATCGGTCCAGGTGCGCCCGCCGATGCGATCCCGCGCCTCGAGCACCAGCACGTCGAGCCCGGCCGCGCCCAGTTCGCGGGCGGCGACGAGCCCGGCGAAACCGGCGCCGATCACGGCGACGTCGACGGTGTCGGCGGCAATGGCGGGATCAGCGGGTTCGGCGGGATCGACGGGGAGGCCCGGCTCTGGAACGGAGGATCTCGGCGTGCTCATACGCACTAGGTTATGCCTCGCCTGGAGCGGGGCGGGCCCGCAGAACTGACCCGAGTCGTAGAGTGGCAGCTATGACCGAACCGCTCCGGGAGCCGACCGCACCCGAGACGGGTAGCTGGCGAGAGCTCTTCGGCAGAGGCAACGCCGGAACGGTCTTCGTGCTCGCGGGCGGGGTGCTCGTCTACGCGATGAACTCGTTCCTGACGGCGGCACTGCTGCCGGGCATGATCGACGATCTCGGCGGTCGGCAGTACTTCGCCTGGGTCGTCACCGTATTCCTCGTCGCTGCCGTGCTCGCCTCGATGCTCGTCGCGCGTCTGCTCGGCACGTTCGGCGCCGCGCGCGCCTACCTCGTCGCCTACTCGGTCTTCGCGTTCGGGGCGCTGACCACCGCGATCTCGCCGAACATGGAGACGCTGCTCGCGACGCGCGTGCTCCAGGGTCTCGGCTGCGGGCTGCTCGTCGGGCTCGGCTTCGCGGTGATCAAGAGCGCGCTGCCCGAGCGGTTGTGGACGCGGGCCACGGGCGTCACCTCGGGCATGTGGGGCGTCGGCGTGCTCATCGGCCCCGTCTTCGGCGGCCTGTTCGCGCAGTTCGGGATGTGGCGCATCGCCTACCTCAGCTTCTTCGTATTCGCCGTTGCCCTGGGGCTTCTCGCGATCAGGGCGCTGCCGTCGGGGCGCGTGGTGCACGGCTCCACCTCGCCGCTCCCGGTCTGGTCGCTGGCCATCGTCGTGCTGGCGACGGTCGCGTTCAGCAGCGCGTCGATCGTGCCCACCGGCGTGCTCACCGCGGCGGGGATGGGCGCGGGCGCTCTGCTGCTGGTGCTGTTCGTCGTCGTCGAGCGCCGCAGCGTCAACGCGGTGCTGCCCCGCATCGCCTATCTGCGCGGAAATCCGCTCAAATGGATCTACCTCACCCTCGCCATCCTGAGCTCCGGGGCCATGATCGACATCTATCTGCCGTATTTCGCGCTCGAGCTCGCCGGCCTGTCACCGTTGATCAGCGGGCTGTTCGGCGGCGCGATCGCGATCGGCTGGAGCGTCTCGCAGGTCTACAGCGCGGGCCTCGACGCGCCGCGTTCGCAGCGGATCGCCACGGTGCTCGGCGCGGTGCTCATGGCGGTCGGGCTGCTGGCCTACACGCTGACCCAGCGCGATGGCGAATGGTGGATCGCGCTGCTCTGGCTGCTGCCGCTCATCGTGATCGGCGCGGGCATCGGCCTTGCATTCCCGCACCTCAGCGCCGCCGCGCTGCGCAGCACCGACGACCCCGAGGAGGGTGCGAAGGCCGCGGCGGGCGTGAGCACCGTCGAATTGGTCGCGAACGCGATCGCCTCGGCGCTGGTCGGCGTGCTGGTCGCGGTGGGCGGCCCGGTCGCCGCG
>NZ_JBHSRW010000240.1:0-3220 GCF_042659205.1 Leucobacter soli | reverse complement strand
CCGGCGCCGTCACCGCGAGCCGGCCGGACGCCGGATCCAGCGGTCCGAACTCGAACACCCCCTCACCGGCGATGCGCCAGCTGAGCGCGGCCGCGTCGCCCGTGCGTCCGCCCTGCCAGGTGAGCATCTCCGCGAGCTCGATCGTCTGGGTCTCGCCCGGGGCGATCGTACGACCCAGCGGGTGCAGCTGCACCGTCGGATCGTCGGGCACGATGTCGATCGGGATCGGCAGCACGGTGAAGACCGTCTGCTCGGCGAGGCGCACCCGGATCATGCACGCATCGCGCCACGGTGCTTCACGGCCCGCCGCGTAGCGGATCGTCGTGTCGCCGATCGCGGAGCACGCGGCCTGGGAGCGCTGCACCCCGAAGGCGCCGCCGTCCAGCACGATGTCGTCACCGGACCCGAGGTCGAGCAGCTCGCGCACATCGGCCTCGACGGATCGCCCCTCCTCGACGGAGAGCGGCGCGGCACCGGCCTTCAGCGTCAGCCGCAGCTCGTCCAACGGCGGCACGATCAGGAATCCGTAGCCAGAGACCTCGACGCCCGCCGCGTCCCTACCGGTGAGACGGAACGCCACGAGGTCGCCCTCGGGCCGGTACTCGCCCGAAATGCTGGATCCGCTCACCCGGTACCGGCCTGCCGCCTCCCCCCACAGCGAGAGGCGCAGCTTCGAGATGTCGCCCGTCGCCCACTGCACGCGTCCGGTGACCACATCGACGCCGCCGCCCGTCAGGTCGGCGCGGTCCTTGACCGTCAGCACCGTATCCTGCACGTTCGGCGCCTGCCGACCGATCCGGTCGCTCACCTGCACCACGATCAGACCGTCCGAGGTGCTCCCCGTCGCCCGCGAGCGCACCACGTAGCGGAACGAGACCGTGCCGCTCTCGTCGCTGCCCGCGATCGTGACGATCCCGCGGCCGAGAGCGCTCGTGTCGAGCCGGGCGGCGAGTTCCCGATAGAGCGCCGAATCACGGCCTCCTGGCGCATTGGGGACGACCTCGACCAGCTCGAGCGCACCCCCGGCGGGATCCACATCGTTGTCGAGCGGCCGCACCGCGACCGGCTCCGAGACGCCCCGCTCCATACGGACGTAGTCGCTGTAGACCACCGGCGCTCCACCGGCGGGGTCCGGCTCCGTCACGATGATCCTCAGCCGACCGACGCCTTCACCGCCGAAGCCGTCGCGCACCGTGTAGCCGATGATCTCCTCGCTGGGTTCGGCGTTCGCCGATGCCGAGACCTGAATCGTGCCCGTGCGCGGCAGGATCGTGGCCGAGAGCTGCGCTTCGGCCGGCTGCTCGACGTCGACCAGGCGCACGCGGTCGCCGTCGGGATCGATGTTCGAGACCGGGACCACCGCGTTGACCCGTTCGCCCGGCGCCACGCGCACGATCAGGCTCGCCGGTTTCGGGTCGGTGTTGGCGCCCGCCGCGATCACCGTCACCTGCACGGTACCCACGTCGCTCCGGCGCGGGCTCGATGCGCCGTAGGTGGTGTACCCGAGCGTGTAGGTGCCCGGCTGATCCGGGGCGAGATACCGGAGACGCCGGCCCGATACGAACGCGAGCTCGCCCTCGGCCCCGGAGGCCGAGACCTCCGGATGCAGGACCAGCCGTTCGCCGGGCGCCGCCACGTCGTTGTCCAGGACCGGGATGTCGACGACCGATCCGGCGCGTACCGTGGCGGCGTCGGCCACCGCGATCGCTCCTGCCGACGAGACCTCCGGCACTTGGAACACCGTGATCCTGCCGCGCGCGATCCGCTCGCCCTCGGCGACGACGACCTCGGCCGATCCGATGAGCCCCGGCTGCCCGTCCGCGGTGCTGCCCGACAGCCGGATCCGAGCATGCTCGATCACGTCGGCGCGCAGCTCGCCCGCGACCACCGTCGCCGAGCGGACCGACAGAGAGCGGGAACTCGCCCCCGGGATCGCGTCGAGCACCTCGATCGTCGTATCCCCGAGCGGACGCACGAATGCGCGCAGCGGCGGCAGTGCGAGCGCGGGCCGCTCCTCCATAGCAGTGACGCGGATCACGCCGTTGCTCTCGCGCTTCGTGACGGTGTCGCGCACGGTGACGCTGACCAGGGAGTTGCCGGGGGTCTGAGCGGTGAGCGACACCGTGCCGGCGGATGGGTTCGCCACGACGCGGACGGTGCCGCTCTGCACGGCCGCGTCGACGAGCGCGAAGGATCCGGAGCCGCCGCTCACACGATTGAGCGGGTGCACTGTCGTCGGCTGACCCGTCGCGACGGTGGCCGCGATCGCCTCGATCTCCGCTACGGCGTCGGCGCGCACGCCGATCCTCAGAGTGCGCTCGGTGCTGCCGCCCCGGGAGCCGGCGACCCGCACCTGCACCGAGATCTCACCGTCAGCCGCATTCGGGTCCGTGTGGCGTACCGCCAGCCGGCCGTCCGCCGTCACCAGTGCGCGCGCCGGATCCTGATCGTCGACCAGTGTCGCGTCCGTCAGCATCATCGGATCGCCCTCGGCGTCGACCCAGCCCTCGAGGACCGGCAGCACGAGGGTGCCGCCCGGCACGATCGTCGGGCTCGGCCAACTGCGCTGACAGCCCACCACCGGGCACCACTGCGGCGCCGTGTTCGTCTCTTCGCCGACCACGCGCAGCTCGACGCGCGCCGGCTCGGAGACGGCGACGCCATCGGTGATCCGGTACGAGAACACGGCCGAGCCCGAAGCGGCAGGGCTCGGCTGCAGCATCAGGCCCTGCCCGTCCGAGAGCAGCTCCACCTGGCCGAAATCCTCCGGCAGCCCCTCTCCGAGGCCGTCCGGCACGATGGTGAGCACGTCCGAGCGGTTCGGATCGTAGTCGTTCAACAGCACCGGGAGCGGCACGGGCTCGCCGGCGCGCACCCCGAACGCATCGTTCACCGCGACCGGCGGCTTCTGCTCCGTCGCCTCCGACACGACGGTGCCGCTGACCTGCTTCGGCGGGTCCACGAGATCCCACTGCGCCGTCGGGATCAACCGCCCGTCGGGTACCGTCCACAGCATGCCGGTGCTCGTCTCCGAGAGCACCGCCCGGTTCCCGCCCGTCTGAATCACCGGCGCGAATTCGTCGACGCCGTCCTGGGACGCCTCGACCTCGAGGCCGACCTGCCCGCCGGCCTCCGTCCACATCGCGCCCGCGTCCGACGCGAGCCAGGCGGCCACCATTCCGTCGCCGACCTGCTCGGGCCGTGCCGGCGCGCCGCCGAA
>NZ_JBHSRW010000239.1:0-3254 GCF_042659205.1 Leucobacter soli | reverse complement strand
GCAGCCGGTCGGTGCCGTGCAGCGCCAGCGTGCCGCCGAACCCCGCGATGGGGTTCAGCAGCACGCCGACGCCGAGGGGAGCCATGACCGCCGCTAGGCCTTCCGCTGCGCTTCGACGGCCCGGTCGAGGCCGGTGCGCACGCCGGCGACCATGCGCTCGAGCTCGCTCTCGGTCACCACGAAGGGCGGCGAGAACGAGACGGTGTCCGCGGCCGGCAGAGCGCGGGTGATCACGCCTTCGGCGAGCGCTCCCTGGTAGACCGCGCCCGCGAAGGCGCCCTGGGCGGCGAAGGGGCGGAGGGGCTCCCGCGACTCCACGAACTCGACGGCGGCCATGAGGCCGCGCCCGCGGATCTCACCGACGTTCGGATGGTCCGCGAACGCCGCGTGCAGCAGTTCGCTCAGCAGCTCGCCCTTGCGCGCGACCTCGGCCACGAGGCCGTCGCGCTCGATGATGTCGAGGTTCTTCATCGCTGCGGCCGCGGCGAGCGGGTGCGCCGAATAGGTGTATCCGTGGCCGAAGCTGCCGTACTTGGCCGAGCCCTCGAGCATCACCTGCCAGATGCGGTCGCTGACGAGCACGGCGGAGAGGGGGACGTAGGCGGAGGTGATGCCCTTGGCGACCGTCATCAGGTCGGGCTGCATGTTCACGGCGTTCGATCCGAACGGCACGCCCAGGCGGCCGAAGCCGTTGACCACCTCGTCGGCGATCAGCAGCACGTCGTGGCGGCGGAGCACCTCCTGGATCTTCGGGAAGTAGGTCTCCGGCGGCACGATCACGCCGCCGGCCGCCATCACGGGCTCGGCGATCATGGCGGCGACCGTCTCGGGACCCTCGTTGATGATGAAGCGCTCGAGCTCGACGGCGAGGGCGGTGGCGAACTCGTCGTCGGTCTGACCCGGCTCCCGCTCCCAGAGGCCGTGCGGCGGACGAACGTGGCGGATCATCGGCAGCGGCAGGTCGAAGCCGTCGTGGAGGTTCTTGAACCCGGTGAGCCCGCCCGAGAGCACCGTCACCCCGTGGTAGCCGCGCCGGCGGGAGATGATCTTCTTCTTCTCCGGGCGCCCGAGCACGTTGTTGTAGTACCAGACGAGCTTCGCCTGGGTATCGTTCGCGTCGGAGCCCGAGTTGCCGTAGAAGACCTTGCTCATCGGCACCGGCGCCATCTCGATGAGCCTCTCGGAGAGCTGCGCCGGCAGGTCGGTGCCCATCGACGAGAAGGCGTGGAAGTAGGGCAGCTTGAGCGTCTGCTCGCGGAGGGCGTCCGCCATCTCCGGGTGGGAGTAGCCGACGTTCACGCACCAGAGGCCGGCCATCGCATCGAGGTAGTCCCGACCCGCGCGGTCGGTGACGGTGGAACCGTGGGCGGACACGACGGTCATCGGCGGGCCGGTCTGCTCGTGGGCCGCCAGATTCGTCATGGGATGGAAGAGGTAGTTCTTGTCCTTTTCCTCGATCTCCACGTGCTTCTCCCTTACAGTTGTGTTCGCATAACGCACTTTTGGTCGCAAATCGAACAATACCGCGTATGCTTGGCATCGTCCACACGATAATCGTCCACGTACATGAGAAGCGAGGATCCGGCCATGGTTTCGACTCGAGAGGCGCTCGCCGACAGCGGCCTGCTGCGCACCGAACTCTTCTACGGCGGCCAGTGGCGCGAGGGCTCGACCGGCGAGCGCAGCGCGGTCATCGACCCGGCGACGGGCGAGGAGATCGCGCAGGTCGCGGTCGCGACCGCCGAAGACGTGGAGGCCGCTATCGACGCGGCCGGCGAGGCGTTCACGACCTGGTCGAAGGTGCCCGCACCGGAGCGGTCGCGCATCCTGCGCCGGTGGTACGAGCTGGTGGTCGCCCACGCCGACGAGCTCGCCGAGATCCTCACCTGGGAACAGGGCAAGCCCCTCGCCGAGGCTCGGGGCGAGGTGCTCTACGGCGCCGGCTTCATCGAGTGGTTCGCCGAGGAGGCCAAGCGGCTCTACGGCGAGGTCATCCCGACCAACAACCCGAACCGGCGCATGATGACGACGCGCAGCGCCGTCGGGGTCACCGCGGCCATCACGCCGTGGAACTTCCCGAGCGCCATGATCCTGCGCAAGGCCTCGCCGGCGCTCGCCGCCGGCTGCACCATGATCATCAAGCCGGCCAGCGAGACCCCGCTCTCCGCCTTCGCCCTCGTCGCCCTCGCCGAGCAGGCGGGCATCCCCGCCGGCGTGCTCAGCGTGGTCAACGGCAAGGGATCGGTCATCGGCGGGATCTTCACCTCGCACGATCTGATCCGCACGATCAGCTTCACCGGATCCACCGAGGTCGGCCGCACGCTGATGGAGCAGTCCGCCGGCACGATCAAGCGTCTCGCCCTCGAGCTCGGCGGCAACGCCCCGCTGATCGTCTTCGACGACGCGGACATCGAGACCGCGGTCAAGGGCACGATGGACTCGAAGTTCCGCAACGCCGGCCAGACCTGCGTCTGCGCGAACCGCATCTTCGTGCAGGCGGGCATCCACGACGCCTTCGTCGCGGCGCTCGCGCGCGAGGTCGCGAAGCTTCGCGTCGGCGACGGCCGCGATCCCGAGACCACCCAGGGTCCGCTGATCTCGCAGTCGGCGCTCGAGAAGGTGGAGTCGCACGTCGCCGACGCCACGGCGAAGGGCGGCACGATCGTCAACGGCGGCGCGCGGAGCGATCTCGGCGGCACCTTCTACTCTCCCACCGTGATCGTCGGCGCTACCCCCGAGATGCGCGTCGCGAGCGAGGAAACGTTCGGCCCCATCGCCCCGGTGTTCAAGTTCACGACCGAGGAGGAGGCGATCGAGCTGGCGAACGACACGGAGTTCGGTCTCGCCGGATACTTCTTCAGCCGTGACATCGGCCGCGTCACGCGCGTCGCCGAGGCGCTCGAGGTGGGCGTCGTCGGCGTGAACACCGGCCTCATCTCGTACGAGGGCGCACCGTTCGGCGGCGTGAAGCAGTCGGGCATCGGCCGTGAGGGCTCGATGCACGGCATCGAGGAGTACACGGAGCTGAAGTACATCTGCATCGAGGGAGTGCTGTGAACGATCTCAGCGGGAAGACGGTGCTGGTCACCGGAGCATCGAGCGGCATCGGGTTCGCGACGGTGCGGCGCCTGGCGTCGACGGGCGCGCGGGTGGTCGCGCACTACCATTCGAACGCGGACGGGGCGCGCGCGGCGACGACCGGGTACGCCGAGGGCGATGCGATGCTCGTCTCGGCGGACCTCGGAGCGCCGGGC
>NZ_JBHSRW010000238.1:0-3334 GCF_042659205.1 Leucobacter soli | reverse complement strand
AGGCGGCCGATCGCCTCGCGCGCCGGGGTGCGGCTGACGCCGAGCCGCGCGGCCTGCTCGACTTCGGCGAGCACGGTGCCGGGAGCGAGCGCGCCGCTCTGAATCTCTTCGAGGAGCGTGGCGTAGGCCAGGTCGCTCGCGCGCATCGTCATGACCTCCTCGACTTGTCGCGTGATCCACTTCGAGTGTATGCACAATAGCGATAAATAGCTACCGTCATTGCGAATTATTGAGGTTGTGTGTACATAGCCGGCGATTCTTCGTGCGCGCGAACCCGCCGTCCGCGACCGCGCGCACGGAGCCATCCGGTATCTGGTATCACTGACGGGGAGGTGGAATCCGATGACTCGACGCGGCTGGCTGCTGTTCGCGGCGATGAGCCTGATCTGGGGTGCGCCCTACCTGTTCATCAGCATCGCCGGCGAGTACGTGAATCCCTTCGTGCTGGTCCTGCTGCGCACCGGCCTCGCCGTGCTCGTGCTGGTTCCGATCGTGCTGGTCCGGGGTCAGGCCCGCATCATGATCCAGCGCTGGCGGCCGATCCTCGCGTTCGCCTTGCTCGAGATCATCATCCCCTGGCCGATGCTCAACTACGCGGAGACTCGGATCTCGTCGTCCATGGCCGGTCTGCTGATCGCGACCGTCCCGCTCGTCGCCGCGCTCGCCTTCCTGGTCTCGCCGCGCGCCGAGCGCTACTCGCTCCGCCAGGTGATCGGCCTGATCCTCGGGTTCGGCGGTGTCGTGCTGCTGCTCGGCCTCGACGTCGACGGTGCGGATCCGCTCGCGATCCTGCTGATGCTCGGCGTGGTCGTCTGCTACACCGCTGCGCCGCTGGTGATGTCGCGCTACCTCTCAGACGCGCCGCCGCTCCCAGTCATGACGGCGGCGCTCGTGATGGCCACGGCCGTCTACCTGCCGTCGGCGTTCATCGCCCCGCCGCTCGACGTCCCCGTGCGAGGCTGGGTGAGCATCGTGATCCTCGCGCTCGTCTGCACCGGTCTCGCCATGGTGCTCTTCGGTGCGCTCATCATCGAGGCCGGCCCCACGCGGTCGATGCTCTTCACCTACGTCAACCCCGTGGTCGCGCTGATCCTGGGTGTGCTGGTGCTCGGGGAGACCGCCACGCCGGGCATGCTGCTCGGCCTTCCGCTGATCCTCGGAGGAGCCATCCTCGCCATGCGCGGCGGAGGAGCCGAGGGCGGTCGTGGTCGTAAGATTGGTCCATGAGGCGCACCTGGATCAGAGCTGTCGATCTGGTCGACGTGTTCGTCTATCTGGTCGTACTCGGCTTCTTCACGCAGGTCTTCCCCAGGGTGATCAGCGAATCGTTCCTCGCCGCGCTCGCCACTGCGATCCTGCTCAAGCTCGTGCTCGAGGTCGTGGTGCGCCTGAAGACCCGCATCGTCGGCCGGATCGCGGGCGCGGAGACGCGCCGAGTGCGTGCCATTGCGGCAGTGGGCCTCGTCGTGGTCGCGGCCGGCAGCAAAGCGCTGATCCTCTGGCTGATGGACTTGGTTCTCGGCGATGCGGTGCACCTCGGCGGGTACCTGTCGGTAACGCTCCTCGTCGTGACGCTCATGCTCGCCCGCGCCGGTGTGCGGCGGGTCATCCGCTGACGGGCGGGCGCTGACGAGCGGGAAATTGGAAGTGGGCCCCGTCGGGCTCGAACCGACGACCTACGGATTAAAAGTCCGCTGCTCTACCGACTGAGCTAGAGGCCCCCGACCAATCTACCGTGCCGGCACCCCGGTGAGGTGCACACACGGCACCGGCCCGCGCTGCGTACCCGGCTGCCCGGTGTCCCCGGGGGACGCGGACCGCTGAACGTTCGGCAATCGGAGCCTTGGCACGATACCGTTCGTGACGACGAGGATCACTCCGGCTTCTCCTGGATCTCGCCCTCCGACCGCGCATCCGAGCCTTCCGGAATCGTGCATTTGGGTACTCCAGAGCGGAACGCCCGGCCATGTGAGGTTATTATGCTCTGGGAGAAAAGAGTCAGTGTGATTCTTTCGAGGTCGGATCGCAATGATGCGCCGACGGAACCGATGCCGGGGGGCAGGACGAAGTGAGTCGTACGAACGAGACACTGGGATGAGTATGCGGGGTGGTCTGCACGCATCCGGGTACATGGACCCACGCGATGACGCAGAGCTGTGCGAGATCGTGCGCACCGGGTCCGAGTCGCGAGCCGGCAAGGTGGCTTTCGCCGAGCTCTACCGTCGGCATCGCGATACGGCGATGGCTCAGGCCTACCGCATCACGGGAGATCGGGGACGGGCGGAAGATCTGGTCGCCGAGACCTTCGTGCGGGTGCTGCGGGCGCTTGCCGGTGGCAACGGCCCACGCGATTCCGTGCTCGGCTATGTGCTGGTTTCGCTGCGCAGCGAGGCGATCCGCGTCGCGAAGCTCGAGGAACCGGTCGCCGCAATGGAGCCGGACATCCTCGCGGGGCTGATGGAGCACACCCCGGACTTCTCGGAGGGACTCTCGGAGGGCGACCAGGTGCGTCGTGCGTTCGCGGCGCTCCCCGATCCCGGACGGCGGGCGGTGTGGCTGCTCGATGTCGAGGAGCTGTCGATCGAGGAGGCGGCGGATCACCTCGACATGACTTCGGGCGCGCTGCGGGTGCTGGCGTTCCGCACGCGGAAGCGCCTCGGCACGGCCTATCTGCAGCAGTACGTGCAGATCGCGGATGAGGCGTGTGCAGGCACGGCCGGCCGGCTTGCCGAGTACCTGCGCGGGAGCCTGGGCGTACGGTCCGAGCGCGACGTCTCCGAGCACCTGGAGTCGTGTCCGCACTGCACCGAGCAGATCCGTCGCCTTCGATCCTTGGGCGAGCAACTGCGGGCATGGATCGGGCCGGTGGTCGGGGGAGGTGCTCTCGGCGGATTTGCGGTCGCGGGCTTCGGTGACGCACCCGCGGCCAATGCGGCGATGGCATCGGGAAGTCAGAGCGGCCACTCGGGTGCAGGGTTCGCGGCGCCCGGCCGCACGAAGGCCTGGTCGTGGTTGGCGCTCGCCGCGGGGGTCGCGCTTCTCATTGCGGGGGTGTTCATGCTGCTGCCGAAGGACCGGGCACCTGTGCCCGAGGCGCTGGGCGCCGGGCCTTCTGCGGCGGAGCAGCCGACTGCGGACGACCGGATCGACAACGGTACCGGGGGCGGCAACGAGATCGCACCGGACTCCGACGAGGAAGAGTCGGATGACGAGGCGGAGGATCCGCAGGGGGACCCGCTGATCGACGACAACACGCCGTGAATCGTGTCGTGTTTGATGGAGGGTAATCCTGTACCGAAAGGAACCCCCGGCATCATGCCCGTCCCATACCCCG
>NZ_JBHSRW010000237.1:0-3335 GCF_042659205.1 Leucobacter soli | reverse complement strand
GAAGTGGGGTCAGCAGTCCTCCGTGGTGCTGCTGCTGCCGCACGGCTACGAGGGGCAGGGGCCGGATCGCGAGCCCTCGCGCTCGGCAGCAGCAGGGACGCGCTGATCTCGCGGCTGCTCGCCGAGATCCCGGGCGCGCATCTCACGGGCGACCCGCAGGAGCGCCTCCCCGGCCACGCCTCCTTCGTGATTCGGGGGGTGAGCGGAGAATCGCTCCTCGTCGCGCTCGACGCCGCCGGTTTCGCCGTCTCCTCGGGCTCGGCCTGCGCGGCGGGCATGGACGAGCCTTCGCCCGCCCTCCTGGCGATCGGCCTGCCCGCCGAACTGGCGCAGACGGCGATCCGCTTCACGCTGGCCGCACCGCTCGATACCCGTGGGATCGACCGCGTGCTGGCCGTGCTGCGCGCCGAGACCGAGGGGAGGCATCACCCGGGGCTCGAAACCCGTGCCCGTGGAGCGACCTCACCCCGGGTGCTCGACGTTACTCGGAGAGGGTGAGGATCTCGACCCCGCGCTCGCGGACCACGAGCGTGTGCTCGAACTGGGCGGTCAGACTGCGGTCCTTCGTCACCACCGTCCACTGGTCGTCCCACATCTCCCACTCGTGCGTTCCCAGGGTGAGCATCGGCTCGATCGTGAAGACCATGCCGGGTTTGATCACGTCGTCGAAGCGCGGGGCCGAATCGTAGTGGGGGATGATGAGCCCGGTGTGGAAGGCGGCGCCGACGCCGTGGCCGGTGAAGTCGCGCACGACGCCGTAGCCGAAGCGCTTCGCGTAGGTCTCGATGGCGCGGCCGATCACGTTCACCTGACGCCCGGGGGCCACCGCCTTGATCCCGCGCCGCAACGCCTCTTCGGTGCGCTGGATCAGCAGCTCGGCTTCCTCGGACACCTCGCCGACGCGGAAGGTGCGGTTGAGGTCGCCGTGGTAGCCGTCGAGGTAGGCCGTTACGTCGATATTCACGAGGTCGCCGTCGCGCAGCACGGTGTCGTCGGGGATCCCGTGGCAGATCACCTCGTTCACCGAGGTGCAGCACGACTTCGGGTAGCCGCGGTAGCCGAGCGTCGACGGGTAGGCGCCGTGCGACACGACGTAGTCGTGCGCGATGCGGTCGAGCTCGTCGGTGGTGACACCGGGGCGGATCGCCGCGCCCGCCGCGTCGATCGCACGGGAGGCGATCCTGCCCGCCGCACGGATGCGCTCGATCTCGTCCTCGGAGTAGGTGTTGTCGCCGGCGTAGGGCGGCGGAGCCGACTTCCCGACGTAGGGCGGTCGCGCAATACTCGCCGGAACCTGCCGCAGGCCTGAGACGGAGCCGGGAATCAGGTGGCCGTTGGCGTCATAGGGCATACGCTTCATTGTAGAGCGGTCGGGTGGCCCCGACCCCGAGACGACGGAGGTGCCGGATGGGCAAGAAGGAATGGGGCATCGAGGGCCCGCCCGAGTTCTGGTTCAACACGCGCACGCACGAGGTGGAGGTGGGCCCGCAGTCGCTCTCCATCGACCGGATCGGCCCGTTCGAGACGCGAGCGGAGGCCGAGCACGGGCCCGAGATCGTCGCAGAGCGAGCCCGCCGCTGGGCAGAGGAGGACGAGGCCGAGGATTCCTGACGGTGCGCGCCGCGCAGGCTGCTCCGTAGCGATAGTCTGGGAGCGATCGAACCGAGGGGAGTCCGCGTGAGCAAGCAGCGTGATTTCGTGCTCCGCACCATCGAGGAGCGCGGTGTCAAATTCGTGCGACTCTGGTTCACCGATGTGGCCGGCACGTTGAAGTCCGTCGCACTCGCACCCGCCGAGGTCGAGGGCGCTTTCGCCGAGGGGCTCGGCTTCGACGGCAGCGCGATCGAGGGCATGACCCGGGCCTACGAGAGCGACCTGCTCGCGGTGCCGGATCCCTCCACCTTCCAACTCCTGCCCTGGCGCAGCGAGACCGAGCCGACCGCTCGCATGTTCTGCGACCTGAGCACGCCGAACGGCGAGCCGGCCGCGGCGGATCCGCGCAACGTGCTGCGACGGGCGCTCGCCAGGGCGGCCGAGCGCGGCTTCACCTACTACACCCATCCGGAGATCGAGTTCTACCTGCTGAAGTCGGCCGAGTTCGGCGCTGAAGGGCCGGTGCCGGTGGACCGAGCCGGCTACTTCGACAACGTTCCGGGCGGCACGGCGCACGACTTCCGGCGGGCCAGCGTGAACATGCTCGAGGATCTCGGCATCTCGGTGGAGTTCAGCCACCACGAGGGTGGGCCCGGGCAGAACGAGATCGATCTTCGCTATGCGGACGCGCTCACGACCGCCGACAACATCATGACGTTCCGCACGGTCGTGAAGGAGGTCGCGATCAGCCAGGGGGTGTACGCGACCTTCATGCCGAAACCGCTCGCCGGCCAGCCCGGCAGCGGCATGCACACGCATCTCTCGCTCTTCGAGGGCGACACGAACGCCTTCTACGACCCCGGCGCCAAGTACCAGCTCTCCCAGACCGGCCGCCGCTTCGTGGCCGGCCTGCTGCGCCACGCCCCGGAGTTCACCGCCGTCACCAATCAGTACATCAACTCCTACAAGCGCCTCTGGGGCGGCGACGAAGCGCCCTCCTACGTGAGCTGGGGCCACCTCAACCGCAGCGCGTTGGTCCGCGTGCCCCTGTACAAGCCGGGCAAGGGCGGCAGCGCGCGCGTGGAGTATCGCGCCATGGACAGCGCGGCGAACCCCTACCTGGCATTCTCCGTGATGCTGGCGGCCGGCCTGAAGGGCATCGAGGAGGAGTATGAGCTGCCACCCGAGGCCGAGCACAGCATGGGCGACCTCTCCGACGGCGAGCGCCGCGCCATGGGCTTCGATCCGCTGCCGACGAGCCTCGACCATGCGCTCGCGCTCATGCAGCGGAGCGAGCTGGTGGCCGAGACGCTCGGCGACCAGGTGTTCTCGTACCTCATCCGGGAGAAGAGCCAGGAGGTCGCAGCGTACCGGCAGCAGGTGACCCCGTACGAGCTGAACTCGATGCTGGGCACGATCTGACCGGCGGCACCCGCGGAACCCGATGAGCACCGATTCGCGGCGGCAGCCTCTCGGCGTGTTCGCGCGCGCCGGATTCCAGGATCTCGGCGCAGCGAGGGAGGGGATCGAGGCGCTGGCCGCCGCCAGGGGACGACCGCCGGAGGAACTGCTCGAGGCCTTCGAGGCGGCCGCGGATCCCGACACGGCGCTCGTGCGCATCGCCGCGCTGGGCGAGGTGCATCCCGAGCCCCTGCGCGGGCTCGGCGACGACGAGTTCCGGCGGCTCTGCCGTCTGATCGGCGCCTCCCCGGCGCTCGGAGTCTTCTTCGCGCGGCGGCGGG
>NZ_JBHSRW010000236.1:0-3348 GCF_042659205.1 Leucobacter soli | reverse complement strand
TCCTCGTGCTCGCCCGATAGCCGGCCCGGGCGCCGCTGCGTCGCCCGAATCCCGGAATCGCCGGAATCCCGGACCGTGTCCGGGTCGATCTCGTCGACCGCCCTATGCCCGCGGCTTCCCGCAGGCGCACGCCGCGTTGCCGCAGCGGCACGCGTCGCCCGAGCAGCATCCGCATCCGCCGTCGGCGCAGCAGCCGCTCCCGCCCTCGGCGGATCCGGTGCCGCACGATCGGGCGTCCGCAGGCAGATCCATCGCCGGATTCTGATCGAGGAAGCCGTGCGGCTTGAACCAGAACCCCGAGTAGTCCACCGGCATGATCGGCCAGTCCTCGGTGCGGGGGATGTGAGTGGGGCCGAAGGTGTGCCACAGCACGAGATCCTCGCCGTCGATCGAACGATCCTGCGCCGTCCACTCGGGCAGCCCGGCCCCCGGTGCGTGCGCATTCGGGTAGTCGCCCGCCGGGTAGAGCTCCTCCGGCTCGAACCTCGTGCCCCAGAGATGCTTGGTCGCGAAGTTCGCGCGGCCGTGCACGGTCGATTCGGGCTGCGCCGCGAGCAGCATCTTGCCCTCGGGGATCAGCCAGTACGCGGTCGGCTTGCCGACGTAGTTCGTGCGGTGGGCGGACCGCACCTCCCAGACGCGACCGGTGAGACCGTTCGCGATCCGCTGCGCCTCCCGCTCCGTCCTCAACTGCGTGTCGCTCCACGTGAACGCATTGCCGCGCGGATTCTCCGGACCGGTCGGGATCCTGACCGCCTCGATCTCGTGCAGCGTGTTGTCCTCGCCGTCGATCGCGGCGTCGATCCGCGCGCAGAAGAGATGCTGATGGATCGGAGTGAAGATGCCCGGTGCGATCTCCGGGCCGTGCGGATCCTCGCTGCCGGGGATGCCGGCGCCCGCGAACACGATGCCGGTCGCCTTCGCCTCGACCTGGATCGAACCGTCGAGGTAGAAGTACCAGAAGAAGCCGTAGTCGTAGTTGCCCACAGTCGCGAAATAGCTCACGACGAGGCGGCGGCTGCGCCGGGTCTCGGGCGCCGCACCGAGCTCGCTGTGCTTCCAGAGGATGCCGTAGTCCTCCTCGTGCATGCAGATCGCCTGCGGGATCTTCACGGGGTTGCCGTGGTCGTCGGCGACGAACTCGTCGAAGTAGTGGATCACGCCGAGGCAGTCGCAGCCGAGCGCGAGCGAGTTCGCGTTCTTGCCGAGCAGGTACTCGCCGGCGTCGAAGTAGCTGATCCAGAAGCGGCTCACCGAGGTGTCGCCGTAGGGCACCACCATCTCGGGCACGCTGGCGCGATGCGCGACGGAGCGATCCTCGTCGCCGTCCCGCCAGGTGATCTGGTTCAGCACCAGGCCCTCCTGCTGCGTGAAGCCGACCCGGAACTTCCAGTTCTCCCACTGCACGAGACTGCCGTCGACCGAGAAGCTCGGCCCCTCGGGCTGCGTGATCTCGATCGGCTTGAGACTCGTGCGCGCGGGCCCCTGCACGTCGAGGCCGTAGTTGCCGTGCTGCTCGGGCACGGGGGTGTCGCCCTCGTCGTCGATGCGGATGACGCGCCGTTCGGTCAGGTCGACGTGCACCACGAGGCCCTCGATCGGGTGGGCCCACGGGTTGTCGCCCTCGAAGAAGCGCAGGTAGGTGTGCGAGCGCACCAGACGCCGGCCGACCTCGTCCTCGCGGCCGAAGAAGCCGGGGGCGAGCGGGGAGCAGAAGGCGAGCTCCATGTGATCCTCGAGCCCGCGTCGCTTCATCGCCGCCTGCCACTCGGACGAGGCCTTCACGATGCCCGCGGCGTCCTCGTACTCCTCGAAGAGGTACTGCGGCTGGCCGTAGGGGGCCTCGGCGTTCGGCAGCACCCGGAACGCGTCGACCTCGCCGCGGCTCACCGATACGACCGCTTCCGAGGCGACGCCCGTGCTCCGCTCCAGCAGGGTGACGAGGACGCGGCGGTCCATCGGATCGCCGGGCCGCCAGGCGGCGAGCGCCGCCTTGTCGGGGTCGACGGGCAGCATGCGGGGGACCCGCGTCTGCTCGGTGGCGTGCCCGGCGTCGGTCAGGATCCGCCGCGCCGCCGCGATCTCGTCCGCGGTGAGCGGATCGAGCGGGTGCCGCACCTCGAGCGGAGTCGTCACCCGCTGCCCGTGCGTGTGCGTCGTGTCAGGGGTGTGCGTCATCGGAACCGACTCCTTTCGGGCGCCGCGCGGGCGAGCGGCCGGCCGCTGCCCTCAGTATCGCACCGCCGGGCGGTCGCCCTCGCCGGGGTGTCCCGCTCGCCTCAGAATGTTATCCTCGCCTCGAGAGGTGATTCCCATGCAGCTCGCTCAGTTTTCCGCAAGGACGCGGGTCTCCGGAGCCGCTCCCGCGACGGTGCGCGCCGATGATCTCGCGGGCTTCCGCGCCCTCGTGTCGTCCTCGTTCGTACCGCTCGACGTCACGGCCGAGCGCTCCGACGCGTTCACCGCGCGGCTCTGCACAGCGGGTGCCGACGGCATCGCCTTCACCGAGGTCGCGGCGAAGCCGCATCTGGTCGAGCGCACGCCCGCCACGATCGAGTCGGGCGGCAGCGGACAGTACAAGGTGAGCCTGCTGCTCTCCGGTTCCAGCATCCTCGTGCAGGACGGCAAGGAGCTCGTCATGCGGCCGGGCGATCTGTCGATCTACGACACTTCGCGCCCCTACTCCCTGCTCTTCACTGAGGAGTTCCGCAACCTCATCGTCATGTTCCCGAAGGATCGGCTCGAGCTTCCTGGGCCCGACGCCCAGCAGCTGACCGCCGAGTCGCTCGGCGCCGAGCACCCGGGGCTCGGCGCGGTGCTGACCGCCTTCCTGTCGCAGTTCCCGGAGCAGCTCACCGACCTCGGCCCGCGGGTGCAGACGAAGCTGGCGCACACGAGCCTCGACCTGATCGGAACCCTGCTGTCGACCATCCTGGGTGCGGATCCGGCGCAGCAGGATCCGCACCAGGTCCTGCTGCGGAGGATCCACGAGTACATCGACGACCATCTCGCTTCGCCCGACCTTTCTCCCGGCGGCGTCGCTGCGGCGCACTACATCTCGAAGCGGCACCTGCACGCGCTGTTCCATGAGACGGGCATGACGGTCTCGACCTGGGTGCGCGAGCGCCGGCTCGAGCGCTGCCGCCAGGATCTGCTCGATCCGAGATTCGAGGATCGGCCGGTGTCGGCCATCGCGGCGCGCTGGGGCCTGATGGACGCCGCGCACTTCAGCCGCGTGTTCAAAGAGACGTTCGGCGTCTCGCCCACGGAGTTCCGGCGCCTGGCGGGCGAGTCGCGCGACGGCCGGTTCCTGGGCTGAGCGGGCGGCCGCTGCGGTGCGGAGCGGCG
>NZ_JBHSRW010000235.1:0-3396 GCF_042659205.1 Leucobacter soli | reverse complement strand
GGCCAGGGCGACCTCGGAGCGCTCGATGCGCCCACGCTCGATGCGGCGCTCGAGGAGCTGCCTGTGGCGACCGGGGGCGCGGGATCCGCCGTCGCCCAGCTGCTCGTCGACTCCGGCCTGGTCGCCTCGCTCAGCGAGGCGCGCCGGGCGATCGGCCAGGGCGGCGTCTACGTGAACAACGTGCAGGTGTCCGCGGACGACGCCGTGCTCTCGGACTCCGACCTGCTGCACGGCCGTTTCGCCGTGCTGCGCCGGGGGAAGAAGACGCTCGCCGCCGTGCGCGCCTGAAGCGCTCCCGGAACCGAATCGCCCGGAGCCGGGTCGCTCCCGGGACTGCGGGCGCCCGGCACCGCTGCGCGGTTCTGGAGATCACGCGAGGGGAGCCGCGAGGGAGGCCGCCGGGAGTAGCGTGGGGGTATGAGCGAGGATCGATCCGACACCCACCGCGTCATCGAGCCGAGCGTGCTCTACCTGGGAACGCCCGTCTACCTGGTCGCGACGCGCAATCCCGACGGTAGCACGAATCTCGCGCCGGCATCGAGCCATTTCGCGCTGGGGCGCACCATCGTGCTGGGGCTGGAGGAGGGCGGCCGGTCGCTCGACAATGTACGCCGACACCCGGAGCTGACGGTCAACTTCCCCGCATCGCACCAGTGGCGGCACGTCGAGCGCCTCGCCGGCGTCACCGGCAGCGATCCTGTTCCTGAGGAGAAGGCGGGCGCCTACGCCTTCGAACCGCGCAAGTTCGAACGTGCCGGCCTCACGCCGGCGGCGTCCGATCTCGTGCAGGTGTCGCGGGTCGCGGAGGCGCCGATCCAGCTCGAAGCGCGGGTGCGCACTGCGAGCACATCGGGCAGCGGCGAGTTCGGGATCGTCGAGGCCGAGGTCGTGCGCGTGCACGCCGAGCGCGGTATTACGGTCGACGGAACCGAGCACATCGACCCGGAGGCCTGGCATCCGCTCATCTACGCCTACCGGCACTTCTACGATCGGGGTGCCGAGGTCGGGTGGACCCGCAAGACGCCGTTCGCCGTGACGCCGCCCGCGGTGGAGCGCTGGGAGACGGCGGGCGGCACCTGGCGCATCGCCGGCGTCGATGACGATTCGGCGACCGTGGAGCTGCTGCGCTGCGATGGCGGCGAGCTCGTCGAGACGTTGACGCTGCAGGACCCGCGCGCGCTCCGTTGGGCGGCGGTGCAGCGGGCCATCCTCGACGCGCGCTGATCGCCTTGAAGCGAGCTGATCGGCTCGTCGCGGATGCGGACATGGTCCGCCGCGGAGCGGCGGCGCTGCGCTCAGGCCGAGCCGCTCCATGCGGCGGGGACCAGCACCCAGACGACCTCCGCGCCCGTGTCACCGGCCCGCCACGTGTGCGGGGTCTGCCCCGGGAAGGTGAGCGTGTCATCGGGCTCGAGCGAGACACGGCGGTCGTGGAGCGTCACCTCGAGGACGCCTGAGACCACATGGACGGACTCGACGGCGCTGTTCACCGTGTAGAGCGCGTCTCCGCCGCTGGCTCCGGGTTCGAGGGAGGATCGGAGCAGCTGGAAACGGCTCTCCGACCGAGGCGTGACCAGTCGCTCGTCGGCGCCGATGCCGCCCATGTTGATGACCGGCGCCTCCGCATGACGGATCAGCTGGATGTCAGGCTCCTCGAAGAGCGCGCCGATCGGGAGGGAGAGCGCCTGGCAGAGCTGCACCAGCGTCGGCACGCTGGGTACGGTCTCATCGCGTTCGACCCGGCTGATGAACCCGCGGGTGAGTCCGGAGGCCGTGGCGAGCTGCTCGAGCGTGAGCCCCTGGGCCTGGCGCGACGCGCGGAGCTTGGCGCCGATGGGGATGCGGTTCGGATCCGCAGTCGGGTGGACTGGGCGCATGGGCCGCCTTCCTCGCCGCGGGGCGCCTGGATCGACGCACCGATGGTCGTTGCAGGCACCGCGTGGATGCGATTAGAGTGAGTTCACCAATAGTATTCAAAGGTTTACTTATATGCAACATGAGTGTTGCGGAGAAGGAGCGAGCGACATGAGCGGATCCGCACCCCGAGGCCCGGTCGACGCCAGCCTGACCCCCCGCTACGCGGGCATCGCGACCTTCGCGAAGCTTCCCCGTATCGAAGAGGTGCCCGCGGCGGATATCGCTATCGTGGGGGTCCCCTTCGACAGCGGGGTCAGCTTCCGCCCGGGAGCCCGCTTCGGCCCCGCCCATGTCCGCGAGGCCTCGCGACTCCTCCGGCCCTACAACCCCGCGCAGGACGCCTCGCCCTTCGCGTTGAAGCAGGTGGTCGACGCCGGCGACATCGTGGCAAACCCGTTCAACCTCGCCGAGGCGGTGGAGCAGGTCGAGGCGGCGGCGACCGAGCTGGGGGAGCGGGTCGACCGGATCGTCACCATCGGCGGCGACCACACCATCGCACTGCCGCTCCTTCGCGCGGTGAACAAGAAGCACGGTCCCGTCGCGGTGCTGCACTTCGATGCGCACCTCGACACCTGGGACACCTACTTCGGCGCACCCATGACGCACGGTACGCCGTTCCGTCGAGCGTCCGAGGAGGGGCTCATCGACATGACCGCGTCGATGCACGGCGGGATCCGCGGCCCGCTCTACGGCAAGGGAGACCTCGAGGACGACGTCAAGCTCGGCTTCCAGATCGTCACGACCGAGTACATCGAGGAGCACGGCGTACCGGCTACGCTCGAGCGGATCCGCAACCGCGTAGGAGACCGGCCGCTCTACATCTCGATCGATATCGACGTGCTCGATCCCGCGCATGCACCCGGGACAGGCACTCCCGAGGCCGGCGGGCTCACGAGTCGCGAACTGCTGCGAATCATTCGCGGACTCGCCGATCTCGACATCGTCGGGGCGGATGTCGTCGAGGTGGCGCCGGCGTACGACCATGCGCAGATCACGGCGGTCGCGGCGAGTCACGTCGTCTACGAACTGGTTACCGCGATGGCTGCGCGGGGCTGAGCGAGGCTGGACGCGATCGGGCGATTCGCGGGATCCCGAGCGGGCGTTGAGCGAACAGCCATTTCTGGTCGTTCGTAGACCGCGCCGAGCCCGTCTCGGGCTCTGGCTCCGGTGGGGGATCCCGGGCGACACGCCCGGGATCCCCCACCGGTTTGCACCGCACCCGTAAACCGCGTAATGTAATCCCTTGTCAGCGCGACGGAGCCGGGTCTGAAACTGATCCGGCTGCTTCAGTGCGTAGCGATCAACATCGAAGATGTGCTAAGCTAGACAAGTTGCCCAGCGGGACTCGAGAGAGAATGCGCGGGTGAGATCGGCTCTTCGGAGAACCCTTCATCGGGTTGCGTACGGGGGGTGTCTGGTCCTTGAGAACTCAATAGTGTGCACTTGATTGTCAAATGCCAATTTATTATCCCCGGCTAC
>NZ_JBHSRW010000234.1:0-3400 GCF_042659205.1 Leucobacter soli | reverse complement strand
CAGGCGGGCGCGCCCGGCCCGTGCGGTACTCGGCGCGATCCGCATGGCGATAGGCGGCGTACAGCGCGGACGCGGCGATCCAGCGCAGCGGTTCGGGCTCCCAGTCCCGCGCAGTGCGCCCCACCCAGGGCAGTCGGGTCAGCTCGCTCGGCTCGCCGAGGATCAGATCCCGCAGCGTGCGCCCCGCCAGGTTCGCGGAGGTCACGCCGTGGCCGACATACCCGCCGGCATCCGCGAGCCCCGTCGCCGGATCGTGGTTCACGCCCGCGCACCAGTCGCGGGGGACGCCGAGCACGCCCGACCAGCTGTGCGCAAGACGCGCATCGGCCAGCCCCGGGAAGAGCTGGACGAGGCGGGATCCGAGCTGCGTGACGGCGGCATCCGCGGTGCGCCCCTGCCGGTCGAATCCCGATGCGAAATCGTAGGGCACTCCGCGACCGCCGAGAGCGATGCGGCCATCCGCGGTGCGCTGGATGTAGGCGAAGTTGTGCGCCGCGTCGCCCAGGAGCTCGGCGCCCCGCCAGCCGACCGAAGCGAGTTGCTCGTCGGTGAGCCGTTCGGTGACGACCATGCTGCTGTTCATCGGCAGGAACCGGCGCCGGTGGCCCTCGAGCGAGCCGGTGTAGCCCTCGAGCGCACGCACCACGGTCGGCGCGCTGACGACGCCGCGGTCGGTGATCGCCGCACGCGGCTGGATCCGTCTGACCGTCGTGCCCTCGTAGATCGTGACGCCGAGCCGCTCGACCGCGCGGGCGAGGCCGAAGGTGAATCGCGCGGGGTCGATCCGCGCGCAGTGCGGGCTCCAATAGCCGCCCATCGAGCCGGCGACGTGCACGCGCTCATCGAACTCGGACGGCGTGAGGAGCCGGAAGTCCTCCCCTTCGATCCACCCGCGGTCCGGCAGCTCCGCGACCTGCGCGTGCAGCCGGGCGAGCTGGGCCGGGCTCGTCGCGACGTGCATCAGCCCATCGCGGACCACCTCGTCGCCGAAGCCCTCGGCCCGGGCGACCTCGCAGGCCTCCACCACCGAGGCGATCATCTCGCGCTCCAGCGCACGGGCGGCGGCGATACCCCGGGACTTCGCGAAGCGGCGGAACTGGCCCGGGATCTTCGCGCTCAGCCATCCGCCGTTGCGTCCCGAGGCACCGAAGCCGGCGAACTCCTTCTCGAGCACCGCGATATCGAGCTCCGGCGCCGCGCGCTTCAGGTAGTACGCCGTCCAGAGCCCGGTCATCCCGGCGCCGACGATCGCGACATCGGCCTCGATCGATCCGGGCAGCGCGGCACGCAGGACGGGGCGGCCCTCCCGATGCACCCAGAACGACACCTCCCCGTCGACCGCAGTCGGCGCCGCACGATCGCTCCGGCGCTCACCTGCCTGCGTCCTGCGCGGACGATCTGCGGGAAGGAACCGGCTCACGCCACCGACGATACGCCGAATGCGGACGGATATCCACGCCGAGGATCGGCATTGCCCAGCGGCTCGCGATCGGCGCCCCGGATCCCGTGCAGCGAGTACCCTGGGCGAGTGCCCCGCCCGGAACTCAGCCCAGAGCAGCTCGCCGTCTTCGAACGGATCGAGCACACCCGCGAGCACGTCTTCGTCACCGGGCGGGCCGGCACCGGCAAGAGCACGATCCTGGGGCACCTCTCCTTCAACACCTCGAAGATCATCGCGGTGTGCGCCCCGACGGGTGTCGCCGCGCTCAACGTCGGCGGGCAGACGATCCATTCGCTGCTGCGGCTGCCCACCGGCATCATCGCCGATCACGACCTCGACCAGCCCGCCGAGCTCAAGAAGCTGCTCGCCGCGATCGACACGCTCGTGATCGACGAGATCTCGATGGTGTCGGCCGACCTCATGGACGCCATCGACCGCTCCCTGCGCCTGGCCAGGGGCAAGCGCCACGACCCGTTCGGCGGCGCCCAGATCATCATGTTCGGCGATCCCTACCAGCTTCCACCGGTTCCCCCGCGGGATCCGCACGAGCGCGCCTACTTCCACGACACCTACCGCTCGCTCTGGTTCTTCGACGCGAAGGTGTGGCTCGACACCCCGATGACGACGATCGAGCTGACCGAGGTGCACCGGCAGCGCGACGACCGCTTCAAGCAGATCCTCGGCGCGGTGCGCCACGGTGAGGTGACGGAGGATCAGGCCGAGGATCTCAACGCCGCCGGTGCGCGGCCCGCGCCGGACGACGTCATCACCCTCGCGACGACGAACGCGACCGTCGCGCGCATCAACGCCGAGCGGCTCGCACGGATCACCGGCCGACCGCTGCGCGCGGTCGCGGAGATCAACGGCGAGTTCCGCGAGAATCTCTATCCGGCCGACGAGGTGCTCGAGCTGAAGCCCGGCGCGCAGGTGATGTTCCTGCGGAACGACTCCGACGGCCGCTGGGTCAACGGCACGATCGGCACCGTCTCGCGCGTCGAGGGAACCGTCTGGGTGGAGGTCGGCGACGAGGAGTTCGAGGTCGAGCCGACCGTCTGGGAGCGCTACCGCTACCGCTACGACGCCGAGACCAAGAAGCTCGAGAAGGAGGTCGTGGCCGAGTTCGAGCAGTTCCCGCTGCGCCTCGCCTGGGCCGTGACCGTGCACAAGTCGCAGGGGCACACCTACGACGCCGCCGTGGTGGATCTGGGTCCGCGCGCCTTCAGCGCCGGCCAGACCTACGTCGCCCTGAGCCGGGTCCGCTCGCTCGAAGGCCTCTACCTGAAGCGCCCGCTCCGCCCGGCCGATGTGATCATCGATCCGAACGTGGTCCGCTTCATGCGCGAGTCCCTCGCCGACGGGTGAGCGAGCGGGCCGGCGCGCGTCGGTGCAGGCCGGCGCACGTCAGCACGAGTAGCCCAACGCCGGTAGGCCCGATCCCACCCCGCCTCCACCCTGCGAAAGGCGGAAGAAGGTGGGAATTCTCCCGCAGAAGAACCTTTTTCCGCCTCTCGCCAAGGGTTCACCGAGGCATGCACAGCCCGGCGAGTCAGCCGAGCTCGAACCAGCGCGCCGCCACCCGCTCGGCGACGAGCACCTCGGCGAGCTGCGCCACGCGCGGATCCTCGTCCCCGGGGAACCGTACCGCGGCGGCGGCTCCCGGCAGTTCGCCCGCGACCGACACCCACGTCGATCCGCGCTGCGTCATCCAGTCGATCGCCTGGGCGTCCCATGCCGAGCCGGCGTAGACGAGCGCCCGGTAGTCCTGGGTCTTCGTCAGGTACACGTCGACGTGCGACCAGTCGCCGGTCTCGGAGGCGAACGCCGGGCGGCGCGGCACCTCGCGCATCATCAGCGCCGACTGGCGGGACGACGAGAAGCGCTCGACGGGGGCGAGCACCCAGGCGCCCATCGGCGCGGTGAGGGCCTCGGTCACCGGGGCGAGCCAGTCGCCCGCGGTCT
>NZ_JBHSRW010000233.1:0-3433 GCF_042659205.1 Leucobacter soli | reverse complement strand
CGTGCTTCGGCGAGCCGACCGCGCCGCTCGGCCTCCTGCTGCCGCTGCGCGGTGCGCAGCAGGCGTTCGTGCGCCAGCGCCTCGCGAGCAGTGGCTTCGACCCGCACCTCGGTCGGCACCTCGGCCGTCTCTGCGAGCACTCGCAGCGTGCGCTGCAGGCGCACCGCGTTGCGTTCGGCGGCCTTGAACTCTCGTCGTCGCACCCAGGAGGGCACCAGCACCGCCGCCCAGAGCAGCGCGGCGACGACGAAGATCACCCCGCCCCCGAATACTCCGCTCGTCATACCGGCCACACTACGATTCCGGCGACGCCCCGAACGGTCGGCGCGCCGCATGCGCAGCGAATCCGGGCGGCCCCTTATCGATCCGCGCGTTCAAGCCTGGCGAGCATCCCTCTGGGCGCCTCCTCCGCGGTGATGGCGAAGCTGTCGTGATCGCACCACTCCCCGGCGATGCAGATGTAGCGGGCCCGGCGCCCCTCGAAACGCAGCCCCAGCTTCTCGACGACCCGGAGCGAAGCCGAGTTCTCGGGCCGAATGCAGATCTCGACGCGATGCAGCCGCAGCTCGCCGAAGCACACGTCGATCGCGAGCGCGACGGCGGTCGGCGTGATCCCCCGGCCGGCGACGTGCTGAGAGATCCAGTAGCCGATCGAGGCGGATCGCAACGCTCCGCCACCGATGTCGGAGACCGTGAGCTGACCCACCACCTCGTCCTGGTACGTCATCACGAATGCGACGCTCTGCCCGGCGCGCTGCTGCCGCAGCATCCTCCTGATGACCGGGCGCATCGGCACCGATCCGGGTTCGGCTCCCCCGCCGCCGGGATAGGTCGCCTCCCACGGCTCCAGCCAGGCCCGATTCGACGTCAGCAGCTGCTGCAGAGCCGAGGCATCGCGCGGCCGCACGACGCGCAGTCCGATCGGGCCCGCCGAGCGCGGAGACGGCGACTCGATCGGGTGCGGAAGCGGGCTCACCTGTCGGACCAGTGACGCGCTATTCCGCCGCGCCGCCGGCTGCGCGGAGCCGATCGGTGAAGCCGAGCACCCAGTCGGTCAGCTCGGGGCCGAGCTCGTCATGGTCGACGCCCAGCAGCAGGTTCGCCTTGATCCAGTCGGCACGGTCCCCGGTGTCGTACCGACGACCGGTGAAGATGACCCCGTACACGGGTCGCTCCCCGCGCCCGGCGGCCAGCCCGTTGAGCGCATCGGTGAGCTGGTACTCGCCGCCGCGCCCGGGTTCGAGCTGGTCGATGAGATCGAAGATCTCGGCCCGCAGCACGTATCGACCGATGACCGCGAGGTTCGACGGCGCCTCGGCGGCAGAGGGCTTCTCCACGAGCGCGGTGATCCGCACGACGTCATCATCCGCGGTCGGCTCGACCGCGGCGCAGCCGTAGAGATGGATGGACTCCGGGGGCACCTCCATGAGCGCGACGACGGTGACCTCGTCCCGATCGTGCACCTCGATCATGCGGCTGAGCAGCGGATCCCGCGCATCGATCAGATCGTCGCCGAGCAGTACCGCGAACGACTCGTCGCCGACGTGCTTGCGCGCGCGGCCGACGGCGTGCCCGAGTCCCAGCGGCTGGCCCTGCCGAAGGAAGTGCACCTCCGCGAGCTCGCTCGACTCGTGCACCTTGTCGAGTTTGCCGTCGTCCCCCTTGCGCTGCAGGGTGTACTCGAGTTCGGGCACCCCGTCGAAGTGGTTGACCAGATTGTCCTTGTTGCGCCCGGTGATGATGAGCACGTCGTCCATGCCGGCGTTCGCCGCCTCCTCGACCACGTACTGGATCGCCGGCTTGTCGACGATCGGGAGCATCTCCTTCGGCATGGCCTTCGTCGCGGGGAGGAAGCGTGTGCCGAGCCCCGCGGCCGGGATGACGGCCTTGGTGACGGTGGATCGCGCACCGTTCGAGGTGCGACCTGCGCGTTGCTCTGTCGGACTCATATCTCCAACCTTAGAGGTTTCATGGTGAATTGCCACGGGCCCGGAGTTCGCCACCTAGACTGACGGCATGCCCGAGAACAGTGCTGTCTCCCGGATCGATGCCCAGAAGCGGCGCGTCCGCGACGCAGTGCGGTCCGCGCGCGCGGCACTCACCGAGACGCAGCGCGCAGCGTCGACCGATGGGTTGACGTCGCAGCTGGTCACACTGGCCTCGGCCCGGGGGGCCCGCTCCGTCTCCTGCTATCTCCCGGTCGGAGCCGAACCGGACACCCGCCCGTTCCTCGCCTGGGCCAGGGACGAGGGCGTGGAGGTGCTGCTCCCCGCGGCACGGCCGGATGGCCTCATGGATTGGATCGTCGATCGCGGCGCGGGCACCGTGGTCGGCGCCTACGGGATCCCGGAGCCGAACGGCGAGCGGCTCAGCCCGCTCGCCGTCGGGAACGTCGACCTCATGCTCATCCCGGCGAGTGCCGTGGATCGGAACGGGATCCGCGTCGGCTGGGGCCGCGGCTACTTCGACCGCTGCCTCGGTCCGATGACCGAACGCCCGCCGGTCTTCGCCGTCATCTACGAGAGCGAACTGCACGACGCACTGCCGCACGAGCCGCACGACATCCCCGTCACGGGAGTGGTGACCCCGGAGCGGATCCTCTACCTCGACCGGTGAGGTCCGCGCGCGGCGGCCGGGCTCGCCCGCGAGCCGTCCGCAGCCTGATTCCGGAACCATCGGTCGCCGGATTCCCAGTCCCGGGACCCACGGTCGCAGCACCCCCGGCGCAGAACCCCCGGTCGCAGCCGAGACGGTACAATCGACTCTCGTGCCTACCTATGCTTACCGCTGCGTCGACTGCGACCACGCGTTCGACATCTATCAGCAGTTCAGCGACGACGCGCTGACCGAGTGCCCTGAGTGCGGAGGGCGGCTGCGCAAGGTGTTCGGATCGCTCGGCGTGACCTTCAACGGCTCGGGCTTCTACCGCACCGACTCGCGGTCTGATTCATCCTCCGGAGGCTCCTCCTCGACAGCGTCGGCGGGCTCGGGATCCGGCTCGGGATCGGGCTCCTCGACGAGCTCCTCATCGGCGAGCGGTGGAGGTGCGTCGACCGGCGGATCCTCGTCTTCCAGCTCCTCTGCGGCCTGATTTCGCGAAAAATTTCGAAATCCGTACATCCCTTATGTAACAACGGGATAACGGAGGGTGTCCCGGCGAGATCGGTCCGGAATGCCGGGATCGAACTTGAAATCGCCTCGATACGTGTTAGTGTTCTGTGCTCGTATGTTGAAACAGAACGATTTCCAGGCGAGTCGCGCCCGCGGCGAAGCCGAAGAACACGCCGCTGAACAGCTGACCGCAACCCTTCCGGACCACGGCTCTGAGCACCGACTCCAGGGCCGGGCCCCGCGGACGCCGAAGCGCTCCGCACGATTCCGGCGGGCGGGCGTCTCCGCGGTGGCGGCACTCGCGCTCGTCGGCGGCATCGCC
>NZ_JBHSRW010000232.1:0-3438 GCF_042659205.1 Leucobacter soli | reverse complement strand
GGCGCTGAGTTCGAGCTCGGGGCCGCCCTCGTCCTCCCGGCCGGATCCGGTGCGCGTTCCGAGCTCGGCCGCATCGGCGTGCGCATCGGTACCCGGCTCGACGCCGTGCTCAGCGGCGATGCGGAGCAGCCAGTCCCGCAGGCGCAGCGTCGACACGCAGTCGTACCGGTTGTAGTCCGCGATCGCTTCGAGCCGGGCGCGCCCCTCCGCCCGCGTCGACTCGTCCCCCGAGCCCAGCGCCGCGCTCGCCTCCGCGTATTCCGTGATCGACTGGTCGCCGCTCGTGACCCCGCTCTGGTCGCGCAGCTCGTCGCCCATGTAGAGCGGTTCGAGCTTCTTGATCGAGTAGGAGCGCGAGCCGATCCGCAGCGCGCGCCGCACGATCGGGTACAGGTCGACCAGCACGTGCTCGCGCAGCAGCTGATCGACCTCGGCCTCGCCCACGCCGTGCCGCGCCGCGATCGAGAGCAGATGCGTGCGCTCGTACGCGGCGTAGTGGTAGATGCGCATCCCGGGGTGGCGCCGGCGACGATCGGCGACGAATGCGAGGAACTCCTCGAGCGCACGTCGCTCGGCGTCGAGATCGTGCGCCCAGATCGGGGTGAAGCGCTCGGTCGCATCGACCATGCCGAAGAGGTAGTCGAGGCCCCAGCGCGCGCTCCCCTCCTCCCCGGGCTCGCGGTAGAGCGGGTCGCCCTCGAAGTCGAAGAACAGGTCGCCCGGATCCGGCTTCGGGATCGCTGCGAGCGCGCCGGGATCAGCGACCCGCACCGGCGGCGCTTCACCGGGTACGGCGCCGACCTGCAGCGTCGCCTGCCAAGCCAGCCGCTCGAGCACCGCTCGCCCGATCCCCTCGACCTGGATGTCCCCCGAGCCGATCGCCGGTAGCGCCTCTGCGACCGCGTCGATCGTCTGCAGCCCGGCGGCGAGGAGCCGATCCCGCTGCACTCCGCGGATCCCAGCGATGAGCAGGGGGTCCCGCGTGCGCTCGACTTCGGGCGCGCAGACCTCGCACCGCCCGCACGCGGTGATGTCGGCAGCCCCCCAGGCCACCGGTGCCGCGCTCTCGCGGCGGCCGTCGGCGCCGACCGCGCGCGCACGATCCAGCAGGATCTCGTGCAGCCGGCTCCGCCGAGCCCGGAACACCGGGGAGATGTCGGCCAGCCGGTGCGTCGAGCGTGCGCCGTCGCCGAGGATCAGCACGGCCTCGGAAGCGACCGGGATGCCGACCCGTTCGAGCTGCTCGGCGTATGCCGCGAGCTGCATGAGCGCCGTCACTTTCACCCGGCGCGCGAGCTTCGTGTCCTGGACCTCGTACTCCCCGGATTCGGTGCGGCGCAGGAAGTCCGCGAATCCCACGAAGGCGAGGGCCGGATCCCCTGCCTCCGGATCCTCCGGGCGCTGCGCGACGTCGAAGAACGTGGCCTGGAAGACGATCCCGGCCCCGCCCAGCAGTGCGGTGCGCGTGAGCTCGGCCACCTCGTCCAGCGCCACGGCGCTCATCGACGCGGGCCGCGGGATCTCGACGACGCCACCGGCTCTGCCCGAGGCCCCCTCGCCGTAGGATTCGCGGTACGCCGCCAGCACGCGCTCCTCGTGCGCGTCGCCCAGCCGCGCGGCGCGTTCGAGCATCGCGTCGTCGTCCGCCGGCACCTCGACGTCGCGTCCGAGCTTCGCGTCGACCCGGCGCAGGAACGCGAACTCGCAGGTGCTCGCTGCGGTCAGGTCGCTTGCGCTCGTGACGATCCGCACGCCGCCGCCATCGGCCTCCTGTACGAACATGCGCGTCCCTTCGGATCGATCGGGTGGGTATCTGAGACGACGCTATCCCGCACCTCCGACAAACGCGCCGCGACGGTCCGCGTTCTCACCGCGTGCACCCTCACCGCGTGCACCCTCACTGCAGGCACCGTCACTGCACGCACCGTCACTGCACGCACCGCCGCGGTCGGCGCCCTCACTCCGCCGGAGCGGAGTCCAGGTCGTCGAGCCGCAGTTCGGCGAGATGCGCGGCGAGCGCCTCCGTGTCGGACTCGTCCCACGCCGGCGGCGGCAGGATCTCGGCCCAGGCGCGCACCGGCGCCTGCCCGAACTCGTGCCCCTGGCCGTCGGGAATCCCGGAGGCGAGCTGGTCCACCGCCAGCTGGAGCACGGTGACGACCGGGATCCAGATCATCTGGTCCGGCACTCCGGGCCCGCGCTCGCCGGAGAGGAACTCCGGCCGCTCGAACACGGCACCGAAGTCGAGCCACGTCACCGGATCGTTGGCGTGCTGCAGGTAGCCGACTCTCGGGGCCGCCCACTCCCCGGCTCCCGGCCATTCGGCGCCGTCCGCCGAGAAGCGCACGGTATCGCCCGCGGCGTGCACCGGCAGCGACACCGGCGAACCGGCATCCCGATCCTCCGTGAACCGCTGCCAGAGCACGTTGTTCGCGGTGGGGCCCACCCACAGCGCGCCGTCGGTGCGCGTCGCCAGATCCTGCGCGCCCGCGAACGCGCCTTCGCTGCCGAACGACCCGAGGCTCTCGCCGCTGACCAGGAGCTTCGGCCGCGCGTCCTCCGGCAGCTGCGACCAGCGCGCGTAGACGGCGTCGAACAGGGCCTGGCCGGCCTGCCGTGGCCGGTCGCCGTCCACCAGGAACGACATCCAGCTCGGCAGGTACGAGTACTGCACGCTGACCGTCGCGGTGCTGCCGCGCCAGAGGTACTCGAGGGCGCGGGCCTGGTTCTCGTTGACCCAGCCGCGCCCGGTGCCGGTCGCGACGTTGAGGACGGCGCGCTCGAACGCTCCCGTGCGCTCGAGCTCGGCGACCGCCTGCGCGACCTGCGCGTCGAGGTCCTGATGTTCGGGGCCGGATCCGATGTAGACGCGGATCGGCTGCGCGGGTATGAAGTACGGCCCGAAATCGTTGCGAGCACCCGTCTGCGAGAGGAACCCTCCGATCTCCTCACGCGTCGGCGTATTCGCGATGAAGACGCGCCCCTGCCTGCCGAGCGATTCCCAGCTCACGGCGGATCCGGGCCCGCCCGAGACCTCCGCCAGCTCGGGCGCCGGCACATCGGTGCTGAACTCGTCGTTGATCGCCAGGTACGTCGCGTCGAGCGTCTCGGCGACGCGACCCACCATGACGCCGTTCACGAGCGCGTAGGCGGCCCAGACGGCGAGGACCGTCCCGAGCGCGACGGCGACCTTGAGCGGCAGCACGCGCGCGATGAGCCTTCCGAGCCGGCGGCCGCCGCCGCGGATCCCCCGCGCGATGATCAGGAGCGCACCGAACGCGACGAGCGCGACAGCCGTCGCCAGCACCGGGTCCGAGGCGGGTGCCGGGTCGAGCCCGATCTGCTCGCGCTGCGCCTGCTGCCAGCCGTGCGCGAGCCACAGGAGCACCGCGGATCCGGCGATCGAGACGATGAGCAGCGCACGCCGGGCGAGACGCT
>NZ_JBHSRW010000231.1:0-3465 GCF_042659205.1 Leucobacter soli | reverse complement strand
GCTTCGGCTGGGCGTTCGCGCTCTCGGCCGGGCTGCTGGTCGTGGCGATGATCGCCTGGGCCGCGGTCCCCGACTCGCGCCGGCTCGGGCCCGCCGCCCGCTGAGCCCCGCACTGCATCCCCAGTGCCACGCACTGCAGCCCCCGAGCGTCGCGCTGCACCCCTTAGCCTCGCGCTGCAACCCACCGAAAGGCGGAAAATGGCTGCCCGTGAAGAAAAGTTCGACCATTTCTCGCCTTTCGGCGAGGTGAGGAGCCGCGGAGCTCAGCCCTCGAGGTCGTCGACGCCGGGCGTCCAGCTGAGGCCGGGGCTCCCCCACCCGTTCCTGCGTTCGGCCTTCTGCGCGCCGCGGTTCTCCGGGTGCACCAGCCGATCGACGTAGAGCAGGCCGTCGAGGTGGTCGTACTCGTGCTGCATGATCCGCGCGAACCAGCCGTCGACCTCGATCTCGAAGTGCTCGCCGTCCAGATCCTGCGCACGCAGCAGGGCGCGCGGTGAGCGGCGCAGGGCGAAGCGCTCTCCCGGGAACGAGAGGCACCCCTCGATCTCCTCATCGCCCGGCAGACCGGGCTCGAGCGGGGCGATCCAGAGCGTCGGGTTGACGGCGACGCCGCGTGCGGGTACCTCCGGGTGCGCCTCGTCCTCGTACATCCACACGAAGATCCGCTTGCCGACACCCACCTGAGGCGCGGCGAGGCCGACGCCGGGCGCTGCCTCGCAGGTCTCGAACATGTCATCGACCAGTGCGCGCAGCGCGGCGTCGAACTCGGTCACGGGCTCGGCGCGGCGGTGCAGCACCGGCTCGCCGCTGATCACGATGGGGAGAATCGCCATGGATGCCAGCTTAGAGGCTCGGCGGGGGTGCCGAGCACGCGCGTGCTCCCTCGCACCGGCACGGCACTGCGCATGCCGCGCTCCGGATCCGCACTGCGGATCCGCGCTGTGCATCCTGTGCTCGGGACCTGCACCCTGCATCCGGCACCCCGCATCCGGCGCCCTCGGATCCGTTCACAGCACCCGGCTCAGGTGCTCCCGAAGCGTGCGACGCTCCACGCCCGCATCGATCCAATCGAGCACGCCGACGAGCAGTTGCGCCGCGACCGACGCGGCCTCGCCCCGTAGGCGAAGGGGATCCGCCTCGGGAGAGCTCCTGCCGAGGTAGTCGAGGAACAGCCGGTCGAGACCGAGCACACGGCTCGCTCCGCTGGCGATGAGGTCGTCCGGCGCGTCCAGGAGACGAGCGTGCTGCAGCGCCCAGGGGATCTCCGCGCTGCTCACGGTGTCGGCGTATTCGAGCAGCGCGTCCCGCAGCGCCGGCGGGTCGGATGTCTCCGCTCGTCGCTCGAGGTACGCGTGCAGCGCGTCGATCAGCGCGTCCGTCTCGACCCAGAACAGCTCCGCCTTCGACGAGAAGAAGTTGAAGAAGGTCGCCCGGCTGAAGCCCGCGGTCTTCGCGATCTGCTCGACGCTGGTGCCGCGGTATCCGCGCAGCTGGAACAGCTCGAACGCGGCCTCCTGCAGCAGTTCCGGCGAGGCCAGGCGGGGTCTGCCCCGTGATGTCGGCATGCGGGATCCTTCGCTCGGTTTTATTAGACTGAGTCTAATAATATAGGATGGCTGCTCGTGATACTTGAGACCCACCGCACACCCGTCCGCACCGCCTGGCTCGCCGGAGCCGCCGCCCTGACCCTCGTCCTCCCTCTCGCCGCCTGCACCTCCGATTCCGGGCCCGGCGACGCGGGAACCGCGGCCCGGAGCACGATCGTCTACGCGACCGGCGATGCCGAGCCGGACTGCCTCGACCCGCACGTCGGCGGCAACTTCCCGCAGGCGCTGCTCGCGACCCAGGTGCTCGAGTCGCTCGTGTCCCTCGACGAGAGCGGCGCGATCGTGCCCTGGCTCGCCACCTCCTGGGAGTCGGGCGACGACGGCCTGAGCTGGGACTTCACGCTCGACGAGAATGCGAAGTTCAGCGACGGCACTCCGGTCGACGCCGCTGCGATCAAGGCGAACATCGAGCATCTGCAGGATCCTGAGACCGCCTCGTCCACGGGCTACCTCGCCGTGCAGCAGGTGGCGGAGGTCGAGGTCGTCAGCCCGACCGTCGCCCGCTTCCACCTCACCCGCCCCGACGCCGCGCTCCTCGAGTCGCTCGCGCAGCCGTGGACCGCGATCCAGTCCCCGGCCGGGATCGAGCGCGGGATGGACGCGAACTGCCTCGCCCCGATCGGCTCCGGCCCGTTCGCCGTGGCCGAGTGGGTGAAGCAGGATCGCATCACGCTCGAGCGCAATCCCGCTTACACGACATCCCCGACCGGGATCGACGCGCCCGCCGCCGAGGCCGCGACCACGGTCGTCTGGCGCTTCATCCCGGACGCGACCACCCGCTTCGCCGCGCTCCAGAGCGGCGACGTCGACGTGATCGACAACCCCCTGCCCGAGCAGATCACCACCGCTGAGCAGAGCGACGATCTGGCGCACCTCGACGCGCCGCGGCCCGGTGCCAGCAACCGCATCGAGCTGAACAGCGGGCAGGCCCCGTTCGACGATATCCGCGTGCGCCAGGCGTTCATCGCCTCGACCGACGTCAATGCGGGCATCGAATCGCTCTTCGAAGGCACCGCGCCGCGTTCCTACTCGGCGCTCTCGAGCGTCGAGCCGCTCGCCGTGCAGTCCCCCGACGCCTACGCGTACGATCCTGAGCGCGCGAACGAGCTGCTCGACGAGGCCGGCTGGACCGAGCGGGACGAGGACGGCGTGCGCCTGAAGTCCGGCGAACGGCTCACCGTCCGCTTCCCCGTCACCGGCGCGCAGTCGACGCAGGCCGAGCAGGCGCTCTTCGAGCAGCTCCAGGCGGGTGCCGGAGAGATCGGCTTCGACGTGCAGATCTCGCTGCTCGATCTCGGCAGCTGGTACGGCGCCCTCGGCGCGCACGAGTACGAGCTGGTCAGCGCCCCGTACACGAAGATCGGCCCCGACGTGCTGCGCTTCCTCTTCCACAGCGACGCCACGGTGCCCGCCCCCTCCGGGTACTTCGCCAACCACTCCATGGTGCAGGATCCGGAGCTCGACGAGCTGCTCGACGCGATCGGCGCGGAGCAGGATCTCGAGGCCCGCGCGGAGGCCGCGGCCGAGGCGCAGGATCGGATCGCGGCGGAGGCCCTGATCCTGCCGGTCTACGACCAGCAGAACCACTTCCTGTACCGAGCCGATCTCGCGCAGTTCCGTGCGCTCCCCACCGTGAACACTCCCTGGCTGGGTGGCGTCGTCGCCGGTGCCGGGGACGAGTAGCCCGCTCGGGCACGGCGAGCGTCCGGCATGCGCACCCACGGGACCGCCCGATGGATCCTCTCGCGGATCCTCGGTGCGGTCACCGTGCTGCTCGCGGTCGCGACGCTCGCCTTCCTCGCGCTGCAGCTGATCCCCGGCGACCCGGCCGAGGCCGCGCTCGGCGGGCCGGGCAGCC
>NZ_JBHSRW010000230.1:0-3465 GCF_042659205.1 Leucobacter soli | reverse complement strand
CGCTGCTGCGCGCCACCGTCGTCATCGTGGCGCGGGGCGGGCTGCGCGCGCTGACCTACCGGGCGGTCGCCGCCGAGGCCGGGGTCTCCCACGGCCTGGTGCGGCACCACTTCGGTTCGCGCGACCAGCTGATCGCCGACGCCATGGACTTCGGCATCGAGGAGAGCCTGCGCGCATCCAACATGATCAACAGCGAGCTGACCGTCGAGGAGTTCGCGGCCGGCATCGAGTCGCTCGCGGCGCGGCAGGGCGACATCCACGCCTTCCAGTACGAGCTGCTGCTCGAATCCCGGCGCAGGCCCGAACTGCGGGAGACGGCGGAGCGCTACTCCCGCAGCTACCGCGAGGCGATCGACGCCCAGCTGCGCCGCCTCGGGGTGGACGAACCGGGGCTGGCCGAGCTCGTCTGGTTCGCGCTCGACGGGCTCGTGTTCAACCAGCTCGTGCACCCGGGCGATGTCGAGCCGGCGCTCACCCGCATCCGCGCCCTGATCGAGTCGGCCGCGAAGGGCTGATCCGCAGGACGAGGCCGACCGCCACTGCCTCACGGCCTCGGCTCCCCCGGCTTTTCGCGGCATCGGCGCCGAAGCGACGATCCGCGGAGCCGAATCCGTGCGATGCCGTACGCCGGTGCTCAGTGGTGCAGCCCACCACCGAGCGGAGCGATCCCGCGCGCCGCGATCCTTCACCCCTCCTTGACTATCCACTTGGATAGCCTTACGCTGGCATCCAGGCCGCCGCGGCCGATCGCACTCCATCCGCGCACCCCCATCCCGACGAAGGGACCCCTGTGACCGACAGCAGCTCCACCGCAATCGAGTTCCTCTACCTCAGCGAGCCGGACATGATCGCCGCCGGGGTCACCGACATGGCCGCCTGCGTCGACACCATGAGCGAGATGCTCCTGGACTTCAAGCGCGGCGACTACCGCATGGCGGGCGTCGAGAACAACCTGCACGGCGCGCAGATCTACTTCCCGCAGGAGTCGCCGTTCGCGGGCATGCCGCTCGACGGCCCGGATCGGCGCTTCATGGCCATGCCGGCGTACCTCGGCGGCGGCTTCCAGACGGCCGGCTGCAAATGGTACGGCTCCAACACCGAGAATCGCGCACTCGGCCTGCCGCGCTCGATCCTCATGTTCACCCTCAACGACAAAGACACGGGGGCTCCCCTCGCGCACATGTCGGCCAATCTGCTGAGCGCCTACCGCACCGGCGCGATCCCCGGCATCGGCGCCCGCCACCTCGCCCGCGAGGATGCGAAGGTCGTCGGCATCGCGGGCCCCGGACCCGTCAACCGCACCTCGCTCGAGGGCCTCATCGCCGTGCGCCCCGGCATCGACACCATCAAGGTGTTCGGCCGCAGCCAGGGCGGCGTCGACGCGTTCATCGCCTGGGCGGCCGAGCGCTTCCCCCAGCTCACCTCCATCGAGCAGGTCGACTCCCTGCAGGCCTCGGTCGAGGGCTGCGACATCGTCAGCATCGCGATCCCGAGCCCCTCGGGCACCGAGCACTACCCGCACGTCGCCGACGCCTGGGTGAAGCCCGGCGCCCTCATCCTCTGCTCCGCGCACCTCGCACTCGAGGAGAGCCTGACCCTGCGCTCCCGCCACGTCGCCGACGCCCGCAGCATCTACGAGGCCTGGGCATCCGAGCTCCCGGCCCCCGCCCACGATCTCGTCGGCATCTGGGGCATGCACCTGGTCGACCGCGTGCGCGACGGGCGCATGGCCCCCGAGCAGTTCGAGGATCTGGGCGAGATCATCGAGGGCGACACCCCGGGCCGCACGAGCGACGACGAGGTGTTCATCTACTCGGTCGGCGGCATGCCGGTCGAGGATGTCGCCTGGGCGACGAAGGTGTACCGCAACGCGCTCGAACGGGGCATCGGCACCAGGCTGAAGCTCTGGGACGAGCCCGCCCTGGCGTAGGATCGCGCCTCCGCCGCCCGACATCCTGCTGCCGCCACGCTCCCCTCATCCTGCGCGGAGTGAACGCAGCGAACGAAGTCGCAGGATCCATCCGCACCCATTCAGAACCTGGATCCTGCGATCCCCCCCCGGAGCCGCAGGAAGACGAGAACAAGAAGGATCGACATGGAAACCCAGAAGACGAACGTCGTGGTGATCGGCGCCGGCACCGTCGGCTCGATGGCGCTGTGGCAGCTGAGCAAGCGCGACGGGCTCGACGTGGTCGGCATCGAGCAGTACGGGCGCGTGCACTCCCACGGCTCGTACGCCGGGGAGTCGCGGGTGTTCCGCACCGCGGTGCACGAGGGCGGCACGTACGTGCGGATGATCCAGCGCTCGCGCGAGCTGTGGCGCGAGCTCGAGGCGGAGTCCGGCCGGAGCATCTACGCAGAGGTCGGCTGCCTGAGCATCGCCCCCGAGGGCTTCCCGGATCTCGAGACGGCACTCGGCACCGTGCGCGACTTCGACCTGCCCCACCGCGTACTGAGCACCGAGGAACTGCGCGCGGAGTTCCCGCAGCACCGCGTCCACGACGGCGATGTCGGCCTGCTCGACGCGCACGGCGGTGGCCTGCGGCCCGAGGTCGCGGTGATGAGTGCCCTGGACCTCGCCGAGGCGAACGGCGCGAAGCTGCTGTTCAACACCCCGGTCATCGACGTCGAGGAACGGCCGGACGGGGTCGTCGTGCGGACGACCCAGGGGGCATGGATCGCCGACACCGTGATCCTTGCTTCCGGATCCTGGTCGTCCCGGCTCTCCCCCGAGCTGAACGAGCTGCTGCGCCTGCAGGTGCTGGGTCTCACCTGGTTCATGCCGAAGCAGCCGGAGCTGTTCGCGCCCGAACGGTTCCCGGCGTTCCTGCGCGACGCGGGGTCGGTGCACTTCTTCGGGGCGCCGAGCTTCGACGGCTACGCGTTCAAGGCCTGCACCAACCCGGAGTGGCCCGTCTACCGCGACGTCTCCGAGGTGCCGACGACGCACACCCGCGAGGAGCTGATCCGGATCGGCCAGCGCGCCGCCGAGCTGTTCGAAGGAGTGAACCCCGAGCCGGTGCGCCAGAGCGTGCACCACTGCGCCTACACGCCGGATCGCCTGCCGGTCGTCGACCGCTCCGCGAGCGGCCGCCTCGTGACGATCGCGGGCCTCTCGGGCCACGGCTTCAAGTTCTCGCCTCAGCTCGGCGAGTGGGCCGCGCAACTGGCGATGGACGAGGAGAGCACGGTCGATCCGCGCTTCGCGCTCCCCGCCCATCTGAGCCGCCTCGCCGAGACGGGCCCGTACACCGGCGGCGGGCACTGACCGCGCGCGCTCGCGTCCACGCCCACACCCGCCCCGGGGCCCGTATCCGCCCCGCGCCCGCACGCGCCCTGGTCCCCGCACTCACCCCAACCCCGGCACTCGCCCTGCGCCCGCACTCACCCCGGCGAACGGCCCCCTACCTGACGAACGGCCCCCGTCCCGACGGTGAGTAGCGGGGCCACTCGTCAGGTAGGGGG
>NZ_JBHSRW010000229.1:0-3470 GCF_042659205.1 Leucobacter soli | reverse complement strand
CACCCGTCGCGTCCGGACCCATGGTCCCCGAGGGAGCCGCTCGCGAAGCGGCGGTTTGCGCGGCGATGGCGCGCGCGAGGGCGGCCGCATCCGCCGGCCAGGGCACCTCACGCCGCACGCTCACCCGAGCAAGTGTATTGGCCCGCCCCGTAGGCTGGTGCCCATGGACTCGCTGCTCGTCGCCGACTCGTTCCGGGTGCGGTCGAACCCGAAGACCGGGGCGGCCGAGGTTCGCGGTTTCGCGCAGCACCTCGATCGATTCAAGTGGGCTGCACTCGAGGCCTGGTGCGGCCCGCACGTACCGACTGCCGACGAACGTGCCAGGCACGCGGCCGCACTGCAGGAGGCGTACGCGCAATCGCCCATGCGGGACCGGCGCGCGCGCGCCGCCGTTCTGGTCTGGGTCGAGCCGGATCGCAGCCCTGCCGAGCAGCGCGCGCTCGCTCGCATCGACGAGTTCCTCGACTCCGTTCCCGAGCGCATCGCCCGGTTCGGCGAGGGGTGGCCGCGGATGGAGATCGGGGGCGACCCCGGCCGCGATCCCGAGCCCCGTCTCGAGCTACGACTTCGTCCGCTGCCCGCGCTCGGCGAGACCCTCGATCTGCGCACCGCTGGGCGCGTCAGGTCCGCGCATCCGCGCCGCAAGGGCCCGAACATCTCGCGTTACGCCGAGCTGAACAGCGAGCTCGGCGCCGAGGCGCTCCTGACCGACGCGCACGGCCGCGTTCGCGAGGGGGCGACCACGAGCCTGATCTGGTGGCTGTCCGGAGGCGAGGAGCAGGATCACGGCTTCGTCGCCGCGAGCACGAAGCGCGTGCCCTCGGTGACCGAGGCCCTGCTGCTGGAGGCGGCCGACCGGCGGCTCGTCGGCACCAAGCCGAACCGCAGACGCATCGGGCAACCGCAGCCCGCGCGGCTCGCTCCCGTCGAGCTCGCACAGCACGAGGTCTGGGCGGTCAATGCGCTGCACGGCATCCGTGTGGTGACGAGCATCGACGGCACTCCCCTGCCGCCGCCCGACGAACGGCGGCTGCAGTGGTTCCGCGAGGCGCTGGATCGCACGTGGGAAGCGGTGGCTGGATAGATCCTGCGACTGCGTTCGCTGCGCTCACTCCGCGCAGGATGACGAAAGAAGGAGGCGCTCCGCCGAGTTCGCTACGCTCGTCCGATCTCGGTGCGCACCGCGAAGAGCTCGGGGAAGAAGGTCAGCTCGAGCGCGCGCTGCAGGAAGCCGACGCCGCTCGATCCGCCCGTACCGATCTTCATGCCGATCGTGCGCGTCACGACGCGCAGATGGCGGAAGCGCCAGAACTGGAAGTTGTCCTCGATGTCGACGAGCTCCTCGCACGCCTCGTAGAGGTCCCAGTGCGTCGAGGGGTCGTCGTAGATCTCCTTGATCACCGGGACGAGTTCCTCGTGCATCGTATAGGCGCGGGTGACATCGCGCTCGAGGATGGAGGCCGGGACCGGCAGCCCGCGGCGGGCCAACAGCCGCAGGAACTCGTCGTAGAGCGTCGGCCTGGCGAGCTCCGCCTCGAGCATGGCGTGACTCTCGGGCTCCGCCTCGAACACCTGCAGCATCTTCGCGTTCTTGTTGCCGAGCGAGAACTCGATCGCGCGGTACTGCACCGACTGGAAGCCCGAGGAGTTGCCGAGACTGCCGCGGAACTGCGCGTACTCGCTCGGGGTCAGCGTGGCGAGCACCGACCACTGCTGCGTGAGCACCTCTTGGATGTGCTTGACGCGCGCGAGCGGCTTCAGCGCCTCGCCGAGCTTGTCGGCGGCGAGCAGCTCGCGCACGTGCGAGATCTCGTGCAGCACGAGCTTCATCCACAGCTCGCTGGTCTGGTGCTGGATGATGAACAGCAGCTCGTCGTGGTGCTCGGGCACGCTGACGGGATGCTGCGCCGCGAGGAGCCGGTCGAGCTCGAGGTAGCCCCCGTAGGTCATCCGGTCGCGCAGGTCGGTGACGATGCCGGCCTCGATCTCCCGGGTGTTGTCGTTGACGGTCATGGTTCGCTCCTGGTGTGTGTGGATGGGATCCTGCGGCTGCGCACAGGGTAACGGGAGGACGCCTGTCACGTGACGGCGCCGCGCTGCTGGAACTCCGGCGCGCGCCACAGCTCTTCGTCGAGGACGCGGCGGAAGGCCTCGACGGCGTCCCACACATCGGCGTAGCCGACGTAGAGCGGGGTGAAGCCGAAGCGCAGCACCTCGGGCTCGCGGTAGTCCCCGACCACGCCCTCGGCGATCAGGGCCTTCATCACCGCGAAGCCCTCCGGATGGCGGAAACTGACGTGACTGCCGCGGCTCGCCTCGTCACGAGGCGTGATGAGGGTGAGCGGGTGCGCGGCGAGGCGCTCCTCCACGAGTGCGATGAACAGCGACGTGAGCGCGAGCGATTTCTCGCGCAGCGCGCTCCGGTCGACGCGCAGCGCGATGTCGATGCCCGCCTCCATGGTCGCGAGGGAGAGGATGGGCTGCGTGCCGCAGAGGAACTTCGCCGCTCCCTCCGCCGGCGCATACCCCACGGCCATGTCGAAGGGCCGCCGGTGCCCCCACCAGCCGGAGAGCGGCTGCTCGGCGCGCTCCAGGTGCTTCGGCGAGATCCAGACGAAGGCCGGCGAGCCGGGGCCGCCGTTCAGATACTTGTAGGTGCAGCCGATCGCGAAGTCCGCGGCGGCGGCGGTGAGATCGACCGGCACGGCGCCGGCCGAGTGGCAGAGATCCCAGATCATCAGGGCGCCCGCCTCGTGCGCCCGCCGCGTGATGCCGGTCATGTCCCACATGCGACCCGAGCGGTAGTTGACATGCGTCAGCATCACGACGGCCGCGTCGTCGCCGGATGCGGCGAGCTCGTCCGCGAGCGAGGCCTCGTCGTCGATGAGCCGCAGCTCGTACCCGTCGTCGAGGAACTCGACCATCCCCTCGACCATGTAGAGGTCGGTCGGGAAGTTCTCCCGCTCCGAGATGATGACGCGGCGGTCGGGATGATCCTCGCGCTGGATGCGCAGCGCCGCGCCGAGCGCCTTGAACACGTTGATCGAGGTGGTGTCGGTCGCGACGCATCCGCCCTCGCCACCGCCGATGAGCGCGCCGATCTTGCCGCCGATGCGGGTCGGCAGCTCGAACCAGTGGTTCTTGTTCCAGCTGCCGATCAGGTCGCGGCCCCACTCCTGCTCGAGCACCTCGCGGGCGCGTTCGCCGGCCGCGCGCGGCAGCGCGCCGAGCGAGGTGCCGTCGAGGTAGACGACGCCCTCGGGCAGCAGGAACTCGTCCCGGAATCCGGCGAGCGGGTCGGCGGCGTCGGCGGCGACGCAGGCGTCGCGGGTGTTCAAGGCGGTCGGATCGGACATCATGTCGGCTCCTCGGTGCGGGCGGGTGCTGGTCGGGTCGGGTGGGGTCGGAGACGCCGGTCGGCGGGTCGGATCGGACGCGCGAAGGATCTCCGGCGCGCCGCGCGGGGCTCA
>NZ_JBHSRW010000228.1:0-3518 GCF_042659205.1 Leucobacter soli | reverse complement strand
CGGCCGCGCGGCCGCGGAGCACCTCGAAGCGCGTGCCGATCCGCTCGGCGATCCCGCCCCACGAGGCGACCCGGTCGAGGCTCTCCTCGTCCCGTGCGACCGAGAGGTGCCCGCCGGCCGTCCAACCGAGGCGCTGCCCGTACCGTTCGGCAAGCGTGCGCCAGCGGTCCGCGGCGTGCCGCATGATCTCGCCCTCGACGGATTCCCGCCCCTGTTCGCGCACGAAGCCCATGTTGCGACCGGACTGCGCGTTCCCGATGTTGCGCGCCTCGAGCAGGAGCACGCTGCGGCCCTGCGTGCGCAACTCGATCGCCGTGAGGAGGCCGGTGATCCCGCCGCCGATCACGACGGCGTCCCGCTCTCGCGGAAGCTCGGCCGGTACGCGCGGCGCGATGCGCACGGGCAGCGGGCCGGCTGCGGTTTCAGAAACAGTCACGTCACATCCCTGTGAATCAACGGTCGTCGTACGACCACTTCGAACGTCCCAAAGTGTACGCAGCCGTGCAGTCCCCGGCCAAGACCCCGGGCGGGCTCGAAACCCCCGAGATCCCTTGTGCTGACTCGAATTCGCGGCTCAACTCCGCACGCACCGGCTGATCGGATGCACGCAAAGAACACCCCGCGCAGCGGCCTATGCGCCCCGTGAAACCTGAGCGCGGATCGGCAGCGCGCGGAGCCGTGCCCACAGAGCGAGACCGAGCAGGGCGTAGGCGAAGAATCCGATGGCCGTCGGCTCCGGCGAGCTGCCGAAGAGCCCGAGCATGGGTGCCACGATCGCAGGGAGCAGGAACTCGAGCGCGCCGAGGAACGCCGAGGCTGTGCCGACCTCGGTCGGACGCACCGCCGCGAGCGCCACCGCCGTCGCATTCGACATGATCGGCGCCGTCGAGCCGAAGGCGATCGTCACGAGCACGAGCAGCGTCCAGAGCGGGAGGGCGTCGACGAGGGCGAGGACGAGCGCGGCGGCCGTCACGGCGACGCTCACGAAGATGGTTCCGCGCAGGATGGCGGCGGGTGGGAAGCGGCGCAGGAGCGCCGAGTTGAGCATCGCCGCCAGGCCGAAACCGGCCGAGTTCGCCGCGAAGGTCACGGCGTACCCCGTCGGCGAGAGTCCGTAGTGCTCCTGAAGCACGAACGAGGAGTTGCTGAGCCAGGTCATGATGATGCCGAACGCCGCCATCACCACGAGGGAGCCGGCGAAGAAGGTGCGGTTGCGCACGAGACCGGTGTAGTCGCCGAAGACGCTCCGCAGGCGCACGGCCCGTCGACGATCCCGCGGCAGGCTCTCGGGCAGTCGGAGGGCGACGAGCACCCCGACGACGCCCAGGGCGACGATCGCCCCCATCGCGAGCCGCCAGCCGCCGAGTTCGGCGAGGGGTCCGCCGATCACGGGGGCGATCACCGGCGCGATCCCGAACACCATCATGAGGATGCCGAAGAGCCTCGCCGCCTGGACGCCGTGGGTGAGGTCCGCGACGACGGCCCGCGCGATCACGGGCCCGGCGGCGGAGGCGAGGCCCTGCACGGCCCGCATCGCGATGAGCATCCAGATGTCCTGCGCCAGAGCCGCTCCGACGCTCGCGAGCACGAACACGATCGTGCTGATGAGCAGCGGGCGCCATCGGCCGAAGCGGTCGGAGACCGGCCCGATGACGAGGTTCCCGGCCGCCTGGGCGATGACGAAGACGGTGAGCGTCGCCTGCACGAGCGCGGGCGAGGTCCGCAGGTCGAGTGCGATGTCCGGGAGCGCCGGCAGATAGGTGTCGGTCGCGAAGGCCGAGCCCATCGACAGGAAGCCGAGAGCGGCGACCAGCAGCGGGGTCACCCGGGGTTCACTGCTGCGCGCCGACCGTCCGCGTCGATGGCTTCCCACGTCACACCCGTCTCGCTCGTCGGACCGCTATCGAACGGCTTACCCTCGAGTAGACCAGAGATGCCATCAGAAGACAACACGCGTTCTCTTTTGAGAGGACGCGCTCGCGGGCGCCGCCGACCGGAGCACGCTCAGATCCGCGCGTCGACCCCATCGAGGTGGGCTCGGGTCACGTCGACCAGCTCGCCGTCCTTGATCGCGGAGGGCGCAGGGGCGTCCTCGCGCCGCTTCACCGCGTACTCCAGGCGGTTCGTGTAGCCGGCGCGCGGCGCCTCGTCGACCAGCGCCCTGCCGCGGCCGCGGAAATGCGGCAGCACCTGCTCGGAGAACAGCTGCAGGGTCTTGTCCACCATCCACCGCGGTTTCACACCCGTGGTGAAGGAGAGGATCACTCGACCGGTTCCGAGTTGCTCGATCGAGTCGCGGAGCTGCTCGCGCACCGTCTCGGGCGAGCCCGCGATCAGCCACCGGTTCTCGATCAGCATGTCGTAGTTCATGTCCTCGGGTGCGATGGAGCGGTACCCGCCGCTGCGCATGGCGCGCAGCGACTTCTCCGACACGTATTCCGGGGGAAGTTGTCGTGCGCGACCGAGCGGAAGAAGTTCTGGTAGTCCCAGAGGATGAGGTTCTCGACCTCTCGGCGGGCCTCGGCATCCGACTCGGCGACGTGCACGTTGAAGAGCGCCGCGGTCTGGCGCGGATCGGGCTCGTAGCCCTCCTCGCGGCAGAGATCGCGGAAGCGTCCCATCGTCTTCACCATCCCCGGGAAGGGCGAGAGCGCGTTCTGGTACGTGTATCGCCTCTGGGCCGCGAGCTGCCGGTGATCGTGTCCACCGCGGCGATCTCCTCGGCGAGGCGGATCGGGTTCTTGTTCGCGTCCGGCAGCGGGCCGTTGACCACGATCTTGATGAGTTCGGTGCGGGCCGCATCGATGAATCCGATGAACTCGACGTCGTCCATGTTCACGTTACTCATGCTGTCTCCTTCAGACCTGGGTCGCGGTTCAGGCGCTCACGTCGATTCGGATACCGGCACCGCCGTGCACCTGCCCGCGGTCTGGGACGTCACCGACTGACCCTTCGGGAGCCGGACAGGATCGGCGATCCGGCTCCCCCGCAGCCCTGCGGCCCGGCCGGTCGTCCGCCGTTCGTCGGTGCCCGCGCATAGACTCTGCACATGGAAGCAGCAATCGAAGCGGTCGGCCTCTCGCGGTCCTTCGCCGGCGTCCCGGCCGTACGGGACGCGAACCTGCGCGTCGCACCGGGCGAGATCACCGCGCTCGTGGGGCCGAACGGCAGCGGTAAGACCACGCTCATGCTGATGCTCGCCACCCTCCTCCGCCCCGATTCCGGCGCGGTGCGCATCGGCGGACACGATGCGGTGACCGATGCGCGCGCCGCCCGCGCCGCGCTCGGCTGGATGCCCGACACGCTCGGTGCGTGGCCCACGCTCACCGTGCGCGAGACGATCCTCGCGGTGTGCGGCATGTACGGTCTCAGCGGTGCGGCCGCCGCGGCTCGAACCGGCGAGATGCTCGCCCTCGCCGGCCTCGAGGCGCTCGCGGATCAGCGCAGCAACACGCTGTCGCGCGGCCAGAAGCAGCGGCTCAGCCTCGCTCGGGCCCTCGTGCACGGCCCGCGGGTGC